>JBBSPJ010000021.1:0-22605 GCA_038258905.1 Cytophagales bacterium | reverse complement strand
CAGGATCAGATCCTGCACAGCCTGGAATTTCCAAGCTGGAACCGACTTTTCCATATTTATGATGCTTTTAAACTAGGGATCCCTTTTAAAACCATCCAAAAACTCACCATGATTGATAAGTGGTTTTTAGAGCAGATTGAAGAAATGGTAGTGCTGGAAAAAGAGATTTCGAAGTATAGCATTAATGACTTACCTATTCACTTAATGCGTTCCGCTAAAAGCAAAGGTTATGCTGATAGACAAGTTGCCCATTTAGTGAAATGCCTGGAAAGTGAAGTTTTTAAGAAAAGGCATGAAATGGACATTAAGCGTGTCTATAAGTTGGTAGATACCTGTGCTGCAGAATTTGAAGCGCAAACTCCTTACTACTATTCTACTTTTCAACATGAAAATGAGTCTATTCCTAGCGACAAAAAGAAGGTGATTATTTTAGGATCGGGCCCTAATAGAATTGGGCAGGGAATTGAATTTGATTATTCTTGCGTGCATGGTGTCTTAGCTGCTAAGGAATGTGGCTATGAAACCATCATGATCAACTGTAACCCAGAAACCGTTTCTACTGATTTCGATACAGCCGATAAACTCTACTTTGAGCCTGTATTCTGGGAACATATATATGATATTATCCTGCACGAAAACCCTGTAGGTGTAATAGTGCAATTGGGTGGACAAACAGCATTGAAATTAGCCGAAAAATTGAGTCGATATGGTATAAAAATTATAGGCACCTCTTATGAAGCTTTGGATTTGGCAGAAGACAGAGGTTCTTTTTCCAGGCTTTTGCAGGAAAACGACATTCCCTACCCTCCTTTTACGGTGGTAGAAGATGCTGACAATGCTTTGGAGAAATCAAAAGAGATTGGCTTCCCAATGTTGGTAAGACCTTCTTATGTGTTAGGCGGGCAAGGGATGAAAATCGTGATCAACGAAAAAGAGCTGGAAGAGCATGTAGTAGATGTATTGCGAGATATACCGGGTAATAAGGTATTGCTCGATCATTTCCTGGATGGCGCTATAGAAGCGGAAGCAGATGCCATTTGTGATGGTGAGGACGTCTATATCATCGGAATTATGCAGCATATTGAGCCTGCCGGTATTCACTCTGGAGATTCATATGCAGTATTGCCTCCTTATAACTTAGGAGATTTAGTGATGAAACTGATTGAGACCTACACCAAAAAAATTGCTTTAGCATTAAAAACAAAAGGCTTAATAAATATACAATTTGCCATTAAAAATGACACCGTTTATATTATAGAGGCCAATCCGCGTGCCTCCCGAACTGTGCCGTTCATTTGCAAAGCCTATGATGAGCCTTATGTAAATTATGCTACTAAGGTAATGTTGGGAGAAAAGAAGGTGAAAGATTTCAAATTCAACCCAACGAAAAAAGGGTATGCTATAAAAGAGCCGATATTCTCGTTTAATAAATTCCCGAATGTCAATAAGGAGTTAGGTCCGGAAATGAAATCTACCGGAGAGTCTATTTATTTTATAGATGATTTAATGGATGATTATTTCTTGAAAATTTACTCGGAAAGAAATTTATATTTGAGTAGATAATAAAGAAGAATAAAAGAACTTTTTTATCTTTATTTTTTTTATAACCTAACATATTAGAGTTTCGTAAAAAGAAATTAACATGTTTAAAGTATTATTAATAATATTCTTAATCGGATACATCTTCTTCAAGGTAGGAGGATTTCTATTCCGTATTTTCTTGGGGAGATTAGGCGCTAAAGCAGCTTATAATCAATCAAGACAAAATTATTCTCAAAATAGCCAGCAAAAAAAGAAAACGGCTGATGGTATAAATATTGAATTCATGCCGGAAGACAAGAACAAAAGAAGTGCTAAGAACTTTAGAGGTGGGGAATATGTAGACTATGAAGAGATAAAATAAAACTCTATAATATTATGCAGATAGCCTGATAGTAAAATTACTATCAGGCTTTTTTTTTGAGTATTGCGTAATAAGAATTGATTCACTGAAGGGAAAATCTAAAAAAAGAATTAAATTATTATGAATAGTTTTTAATTCTTTGTTAAATAATTTTAACAAATTTTATAGTCGTTATTTTATTGCATAACAGCACTTTATATCTATATATCTATTTTTTACAATATATTTACTAAGTGATACATATACTAAATCCAAATTGTTGCGTTTAAGAAGTAGGTGTGTGAATAATCATGTTAAACTATAAATGATTATTCTTATGGAAAATGAAAAAAATGCAACGAAAAGTTTGTACGCTAAAGGCCCAATATTCTTCAATATTGGATTAATTATAGCGATAACACTATGCTTCATCGCTTTTGAGTTTAAGGTATACATTGAGGATACTGAAACTGTTGAATTACCCGATGATCCTACCACTATTTTTATAATGGATGAGGTGAAAACCACACTGCAACCTCCAAAGGTTAAGCCATTTATTCCTGAAAAGAAGAATACTGAAATCAATGTTGTAGAGAAAAAAGATGAGGTACCGGAGCAGAAGAACAATGAGCCTGAAATCGATATCACGGAAATAATAAAATTTTCTGAAGGTGATGCACCTCCTATTGAGGTACCTGTAGATAATTCCGAACACATAATTGTAGAAAGCGGAGCAGATTTCCCTGGTGGCATGTCCAAGTTTTATGAATATATGGGTAATGAAATGAAGTATCCTAAAAAAGAGCAAAGGATGAACATTGACGGAAGAGTCTATTTATCTTTTGTTATTGAAAGAGATGGCAGTCTAACTGATATCAAAGTACTTAAAGGTGTATCTGAAGGCTTAGATGAAGAAGCTATTAGAGTATTAAAAAACTCACCTGCATGGAACCCTGGAAAACAAAGAGGTAAAGAGGTAAGGGTGCGAATGACCATTCCAATTTATTTTCAGTTACAATAATTAAGCACCATTTAGGCGATCAAATTGATCGCCTTTTTTGTTGGTGTTTGATTTAACCACCTAAAATTTGTCTGGCTATTTAGGTGCTATGCGTATCAATCTATCATCAATTATGAGTCGTTCGTTGGGGTATTCCTTCAATTTATATCTGTAGGTATGTCTTGTAAATGTCTGTTATAAGGACCACTATTCTGCTTTTGAATATCAATTCATACAATTAAAATATCAACCCGAAAGCTATCAAGGTGGTTTAGACCAATTTCTATTCTTTTTTTCAGCTAACTATGTAGCTAGATCAGACATAAAAGAGAATGAAAAATTTGATTTTTTTACTTACAATAGCATGGATTTTTTCCGCTTGTTCAAAAAATGAAACTCAGCCACAGCCTGAGTCGGAACCACTTACGCTCAGTTATGACAGCACCACATTGGTAGGAAGCTTTTACCAGCAGGGGATTTCAGGTAGCCCTGAAATAAATTGGCAGGGCGATTCAGGCATTTTTAAGATAGTGACATCAACGGAACACATCACTATTGATTCATCAACAGGAGTAATATCATGGGATAAGCAACTTCCAGTAGGTTTAAATTCAGTTGGTGTAGCGGCCACCAACAGCTCAGGAGATGTACAAATAACTGTAGAAATTTTAAATCAGTTTGGAGGAGAGTTCAGAGGAGGGTTGAGTAAGGAGTTTGACCCTGATGTATTCCCAAATAAAATGGTAGTTGTATTTTTGAAAGAAAGTAAGTTCACTTCGTCAGCTGGTTTTAATGAAGCAATTGGCGTTGGCAAATGGTGGTTGGACGAAGAGATGAGCAATGTGAAAGTGACCTATAATATTGTTGGAATCGAAGGTAAGACTTCATTACAGACTGAAAATATTGTCCTAGAGAAATCAGGCGCTTACATTGAAGGCTTTTGGTTTAAAGGAGAATTTCCTAGCCCAGGAAGCATAATAAGTCCTGAGGGTAGTTTTCGCTTTAACCTCATTATTAAAAAGGAGTAGTTAACATGGCCTTATTATTTAGCGTACTTCTTCGCTCAAAATTATCCTGAACCAAATATAAATGGATTTGCCTGAACATGTAGAAAGAGATAATAAGCAGCAACCAAATATAAAGGAAATACAGGAAATACTACTCTATTTTTCCTCATCTATATTTGGTCAGAATTCTGTAGAAGATATTGTTTGGGACCTCGCCAAAAATTGTATCAATAAATTGCAGTTTGTTGATTGTGTAATTTATCTCATTGATGAGAACACTGGGAAATTAGTTCAGAAAGCCGCTTATGGTCCTAAAAACCCTAAAGATTTCCAACTTTATAAACCTATAGAGCTCACAGTTGGGGTGGGAATTGTGGGTGGAGTAGCGCAATCTGGTATTTCTCAAATAATTAATGACACCACTCAAGATAGCCGTTACATTGTTGATGATGAGCTGCGTTATTCAGAAATATCTGTACCTATTATGCATCAGGGAACAGTTATAGGTGTAATTGATTCTGAACATCCAGAGAAGGATTTTTTTAATGAACAACACGAAATGGTTTTGTCAATTATAGCTTCTATCTGTGCCAACAAAATTATCAATACACGCTTACAGGAAAGATATTTTGAAAAGCAAAGCGATTTACTGAAGATTGAAAAAAAAATATCAGAATTAAAGTTTGCACAACTTCGATCTCAATTGAACCCTCATTTCATCTTCAATTCCCTTAATGCCATTCAGTATTTTATAGTGACCAATAGAAACGAATTATCGCTTCGCTACCTCTCTAAGTTTAGTAAAATAATTAGGTATACACTCGAAAATGTACACACAGAGGCTTTAACCCTAGAGGAGGAAATTCAAATGCTTATGGGTTATCTGGAGCTTGAATCAATTCGTTTTGGCGATAAATTTACTTATGTGGTTAAGCCTGTTTCCGGCTTAAGCAAAGGTTCAATAAAAATACCTTTCTTGCTCATTCAGCCTTTTGTAGAAGAGGCCATTGAGAAAAGGATTTTAGGAAGCGGATCGAGAGGACACTTAACCATAGAATTCTCTCAATTTGAAGATTATCTTCATTGCACAATTAGTGATACGGGTATAAGCACGCAGCGTGTGTTGCATTTAAACAAGGTCAAAAATCTTAATCTTGAACCTAGTGGTGTTGAAATAGCTATTCAGCGAATTAATGATTTAAACCGATATAGTTCTCAGCAAATAACCATTGTTTCTCGCGATCTTAAAGGTTCGAGCGGTGAAAATAAAGGTACAGAAGTAGTTTTAAGCATACCCTTAATTAAAGAATAGCCTTTAAATCAGAATGTTAAAAAATAATTAGCCTATAAATTTGTATCTTTAGTTACTCAAAATAGTTAAATGCTTGTAAAAAAAATACTATTGTATGAAAACTAGCTTCGCTATCGTGTTTTCTCTGTTAGTTTCTTTCCATTTATTAGCTCAGGACACTCCGCTAATCGATAGTTTGCGAAATGAACTACGAGCATCCAATGATACCATCAAGGTATCAATTCTGTTAGATTTAGCCAATTTATTGAAATTTGATCAGCCCCAAGAAGCCGTAAATTATGCAATGGAGGCTTTGAATGAAGCCCAGTCCGTAGATTTTCAGCAGGGCATTGCTAAGTCCTATAATATATTAGGGATTATCAATGCTATTCGGAACAACAACCACATAGCCTTAGCATATTTCTTAAAATCGTTGAAAATAAATAATCAATCAGGAAATAACGAGGACATTGCTTACACCCTGAATAACATTGCTAATATTTATCACCTAGAAAAGGACGCTACAAATGCGCTACTCTTCTATAAAAAGGCACTTAAAATTAAAGCTTCGCTAGCAGATAAGATGAATGAAGTATCTGGCTTAAATAGCCTAGGGCTTGCCTATACCGATTACAAAATGTATGAAGAAGCTACACAATGTTTCAATAAAATTGTGGAATTGGCTCAAGCCGAACAAAAAGAAGACTGGCTAGCAAAGGCTTATAACCAATTGGGAAGAAATGCGAATATGAAAGGCGATTATGTCAATGCCTTAAAATTTTATACCAAAGCGGTTGGTCTTAACAAAAAACTGAACCGAAGAAAGGCTGAAGCCATAGCTCTAAGCAATTTAGGAGAAGTTTATAGCAATTTAAAGGATTATGATATGGCTATTTACTATTATAAAAAGTCGTTAGTTATTCGCAAAACAATTGGATATAATTATGGAGCAGCAATTACCATGCTTAAAATAGCAGAAACCTACCAGCTACAGTCTCAGTACATACTGTCCAATGTATTTGCTCAGCAAAGTCTGGAAATTGCCAGAAAGTTGGGGGTGAAAGAATTTGCAAGAGATGCCCTTATCGTCATATCCTATAATTATGCCGGACTGAAAGATTTCAATGCCGCTTATGCTACTCAGCTGACTTATGATGCCATTAACGATTCACTTTTTAAAGAAGAGAAAATTAAGCAATTGGCAGAGATGCAGTCGCGCTTTGATTTAGAAACCAAGGTACAGCAAATTACATCTCAGCAGAGGCAAATTGCTGTGTTAAAAGAAAAAGAGCTTACTGATAGAAATCTTAAATATGCGTTAATGATAGGGGCTCTGTTACTTTTGCTGCTCCTAGGGTTTATTTACAGCAGATATAGGCTTAAAAATAAGTCGGAAAAAACCCTACAACTAAAAAACAGAGAGGTTGAAGCCAAAAATGAGGAAATAGCAACAATAAACGGGGAATTGGAAAAACGAATGCTAAGGGCACAAATGGATCCACATTTCATATTCAACTCACTTAACTCAATTCAGCATTTCATCACAATCAACGATAAAGATTCTGCACTGCCCTATCTTTCGAAATTCTCTAAGTTGATCAGACAAGTATTAGAGAACTCTGTGAACCAGCAAGTACCAGTTGCAGACGAGATTAAATTATTGGAATACTATGTGCAGCTTGAAGCCCTTCGTTTCCACGATAAATTTGACTACACCATATCTGTGGGAGATAATTTGGATATTTATGAGCATGAAGTCCCCTTCCTTTTGATACAACCTTATGTTGAAAATTCCATAGTGCATGGAATACGGCATCTTGAAAATCGAGGTAAATTAAGTGTGGAATTGACTAAGTGCGATGAATATATACGGTGTGTGGTAGAAGATAATGGGATTGGAAGAAAGCTGGCGCGAGCAAAGAAAGCGAAACGTGCAGCGCATATTTCGCATGGTATGCCCATCACGGCTCAAAGGTTATTACTTTTGAATAGAGACAGAAAATTAAAAACCCTCGTTTCGGTTACAGATTTATACGACTCACTTGACAATCCACTAGGTACTCGGGTGCAAATTGAAATACCTATCAACATTTATTGAAATGGAAAATATTACGGTGATAATTGTGGAAGATGAGTTACGGGGCAGAGAAACCCTTAGTAACCTTGTTACCGAATACTGCAGTGGGGTTGCTGTTAAGGGCTTGGCGGCTACTGTAAAAGAGGGGCTTGCACTTCTAGAGGAACACTCACCTGACTTGGTGTTTCTTGATATAGAAATGCAAAATGAAACAGGTTTTGATCTTTTGCTTCAAGCTGAGAAGCTTAATTTCGATGTGATTTTTACCACTGCTTTCGAACATTATGCTTTGCGTGCCATAAAATTTAGTGCCATCGATTATTTGTTGAAGCCCATTGACTTGGATGAGCTGCAAGAGGCAATTGATAAAGTTAAGCTAAAAAAAGAGGTGTATGTTAAGAATGACAGGTTGAATGTTCTGCTTAATAATATTCGAAATAATGAGCATCGTACAATTACTTTATCAACCTCAGAAGGTTATGAGTTTATTCTGGTTGAAGAAATTCTTTATTGCGAAGCCAATGGCTCTTATACTTATTTTATTTTAAAAAACAAAAAGAGATTGTTGGTTAGTAAACATTTAAAGGAGTATGAAAACCTACTTTCAGAATGCAATTTTATGCGGGTGCATCAATCGTTTCTAATCAACCTAGGTGCTGTTGAAAAATATGTAAAGGCAGATGGTGGATACATTATCATGAAAAACGGTGATTTGGTAAGTATTTCTTCCCCTAAAAAGAAGTTGTTTATAGAGGCTATGAGTGGCAGATAGTATTTGGCTAGTACTTTTTAAATTTTTCCTGTTGTAAGTCAATATTTGAATTTAGCTAGAAAATGATTCATGCTCATTTAAATCCCAACTCTTATTTGATGGTTAAGAACCGAATAATTTTATCCCACTACCTAGGACAACTGTTTTTTAATTTGAGTTTCAACTGATCAATCAGTTCGTTTTCCAATAACCAACCTGCTAGCTGTCCGCCTCCACATAGATAAATGTCAGTTTTAGCCTTCTGCCTAATTTGATTTATTTCTCAACACTCAATTTTTCAATTTTAAACGATTCCGAAAAGACGTGGTGTTCCATATTAGGATAAGCGGGCTGCCCTGGTTTGAGCCCATATTTAAATCCAAATTCATAGGTTTTTCTACCCACAATGACTGTACCAAAATTTGCCAGATCAAATTGATATTTTTCAACCCGGCTCCTTGCAAAATGAATTTACTGATATCGCCATTTTCTCCTGAGATATATCCGTCTAATGAAGTCGCTACGTAATAGTTTATTTTTTTCATTTGGTTTCGGTTTTTTCTATAAATTCCTGCAATTGTTTTTACACAATGCTTGTTATTTTATGTGAAATAAAAAAAGGATTATTATAATATTGATAAACTGCCTAAAATGTAAACTATTTCTCAAAAACTACCTCAAAAGGTACACTTAAGCCGGACTCTCGGCCATTATTAAGCAATACTTTAACAGAATAGGCATAGCCGGCATCATTCAAATAAAACGACTGATCCTCAAAACTCCTTTTTTCACCACTAACACTAGCGTAAAAAGCCATTTCACCATCAATTGCACCCTTGAATATAATGAATTTAGAATTCTGGCTACCCTCATATTGCCACGAAAGTTTCATACTTTTCTGTTCCTGATCAAAAGTACCTGCTAAGTTATTAACGGTTTTAACTGATGACTTTCTAAAAAAAGCAGATGCCTCCTTAGATTTTCCTGATCTGAGATTGTTCTCATCTATTGCCTCAATAACATACTGATAGTGCTGACCGTACAGCAAATCAGTATCAATAAAAAAGTTGGTAGAGTCCGTAAAAGTAGCTAATAACTGCCAATCTTCTCCACCTTTCTTTTTGAACAAAACATGCTTTTCAACATCCTTACTGGAGCTAGAAATCCACTCCAACCGCACTGTATCCGTCAGTATTTGCGCTTGTTTCATTAATGGTTTTACGGGTGGAATATAGTCGGGACGCTCAAGTTCAAGCACTTCAGAATATTCGGACGGATTGTAATTAAAATCGAATGCTGCAATTTTATAATACACTTTTTTTGTTAGCGTTTTTAGGTTGATAGTATCCAAATAAAAATTACCTGGAATAGGGCCACTGGTGATTTGCACAAACTCACGGTTTATGCTGTTAGCCTTAAATACACGATACCCCTTTAAGTCTTCCTCCGGGTTTACCTCCCAAGCAAGGGAGACAATGCCAAGTGAATCTACTTGGCCAATCAAACCCATTGGTTTGGCAGGCGGTATGTCATCCTTCATCAGTCCCATAGCAGCAGTGCTTTCACTTTGATTGCCATTATCATCAACCGATACCACTTTATAATAATTTGGCCGGTGCGGCCATGGGTGCTCATCAATAAATGAGGTTGCACTTCCCTTTAATGGCTCCTTGCCGCTAATTATTTTATACTCACCGTTTACCTCAAAACTTTTTAGCACATAGTATCCCGCATGGTCGGGTTCAATGGGTTCTGCTTGCCAGTTAACTTGTATGCTTTGCGTGTCATTTTCCTTTGCTATTACTGCAAATGGGGGCTTTGGCGGGCTTAAGTCTTTGCCTTTACCACTAACCACAACTGACGGGAGTCCTTCATCTGCAAAGCTGGTTATACCAATTACTCTATACCAGTAGGTTTTGTTATTTTCCGACACTGAGTCGGAATAATTGTTCACGTTTGCCTCAATAGCATCTGGGGATTGGCTGGAAATATAAGGCTGGTTGTTTAGCCTTTTATAATTTTTTCCATCCGATGACTTTTCAATATAGTAACCAGAAAAGACCTCATCGTTCAATTCCTTATTCCAAATGATATTTATTACTCCATCCTGAGGTTCCAGGTTTACTTGCCTCACTGGGTTTGGTTGAAGGACCTTACGCGCGTCAATAAATACCTGAGCGGTATCAGTTGCTGAATTTGCAATATGAACCCTGTAAAGAAAGTGATTATGTTCACTCACTGCTGTATCAACAAAGCGCAATCCTAGGCCGGTGGCAGCTTCTGTAGAAAACTCAGCAGCTAAGAGTGCAAAGGCTAGCTTTCCTTCTTGCTCTTCGTAAGCCATCAGTTTTCTACCTAAAGCATTGCTCTCCGTTGGATTAACCATTTGCTTGCCGTGCAGCGCCTGAGCGGCTGCCGTTACGTAAGTATCTGTAGTATCGGCATTAGCCTTCCAATCACTTAATGAATAAGGTAGAACGGGGCCTGCTATCTGCTCAAATGCTGTCTGACCCGGAGTCCAACGATCCAATATATAGCCGTTTTTATTAGCAAGACTCCATAATTGATAAGAAGCAGGAGCCCAACGGATAACTACCGAATCTCCATAGGACCGGGCAATAATAGCAAGGTCATGCTGAAGTGAATCAGTCGATACTCCTTGGGCTTTGCTTACAATACCAAAACTTGTAAGCAGTGCAATGATTAAAATATATTTTGATGCTTTCATAACTAGTTGTCGTTAAGTTCCGGAGCCTGATAAATGTACTCTCTGTTTTTAATTCTAAATGAAATTTGTAAAGGCCCCGGGCGATTTTTATAATAAATTTCATTGTCCAGATATGAGCTTATCGGTAAAAAATAATCTCCATAATATTGGTTATAGTGAGCCGCATTATATTGGTTAAGGCTACCCAACAAATCAACATTGCGGTCATGGATAAATTTTTTAAACAGGTGATAGTCCCGCATGCTTAACCACTCGGTATAGTCAATAACAGCCATGTATTTTTTTACGGATTCAACATAAAGAGTGGTACTACCTGGTATTGTTGGTGGGTCATATACTGCTACTTCGAATATAGGTGAAAACGAGCCAGGAGGTTCAGGAGCCTCACTTGCAGCTTGGTTTATTTCAGCATTGGTTAATGCACCATCCGGCATCACCACGTTTTTACCTTTCCAATCTATAAAGCCATGTTTATCATCGTTATAAATGGCAAAAGTAGGTTCATCCTGCGATAGCTCAGAAATAGTTGCATAATCTCTATTCCCGAAAGGCCATTTGCCATTATGCCTGTTCTCCTCCCAGTCATTATACTCAGGCAAATAATCGTTCCAATTGGGGAAGGGTGGCGAGAAATCTATAATATGCTCACCATATTCGTCAAAAAACGTAAATCCATTCCAATCATCATTGTCAGGCATGTCAGTCAATTGCTCTTCAAAGGTATCCAGCCAACTTTCATTGTTGTCGTAACTAATTTTATAAATAGGCTCAATAAAACCACCATGTATGCTGTTGCCCCAATTATATCCAAATACCTGATAGTAATCAAAGTTTTCTTTCAGCTCTAGCAGCGCTACGGGTGTTTGGGTATGAACGATACCTTCGGGGTAACCATTGGAAAATTCTCCTATCGGCATGCTTGAAGAGACATCGATGGCGTAAATGCTCAATGTTTGATTCAGCTTTTGGTCTATGGTGTTGTACTTGCTGGTTTTAAAAGCAAACCTAAACTTTAGCAAGCTCTGTTCTACAATTTTTTCCGACTCGGTGCTTCCAAGTAACTTCCGATTCATACGTTGTATGGAGACCCCTCGCTCAGAACCGCCTGGGTTGGCTACTATACCCATTCCCTGCGCTACTTCGAACATGGGATTTGTGCCTTCATAACTAGAAGAAACCATATTGTTAGGATTCACCTGCTCCATAGCTTGATAGTTGCCTACCAACAGTTGCTGGCCGTTCAGGTTTTGAGTGACCATTTGATTGCCCTGTTTAGCTGAAACCTGAGTAACCGTTTGTGTAGGACGAGTGCCAGTGTTTGCATTCCCGCTCTGCTGACCGAAAGTGAGCGAATTTATGTTGCCAGAGCCACCACTTCCACCATTCCCGGATATTAAGACATCTTTATAAGATTCGTAAGTGTTTGAGCCTGTCTGAGTGTTTGCAGTCAAGGTATTTGGTGTGGGTTGAAACCTTACTTTCAAATCAAGTGTGTGTATCTCCTCGTTGCTTAAACCGTTCGGGATGTTAAAAGATAGACGGGTGCCATCTGCGCTTATATTACATACACGCTCTTTTATTTCATTAGTGGCCAGTTCTTTATAGCGTATCATCCACTCAAACGTACCCGTGGTAGCCGGATTAACGTAATTTCCCAGCTTCCATTGCTCCTCATACCAAAACTTAGGATCAAAGAGTGTGGAATAATCATACTTAAGCTTTATATTCCCTTTAGGCCATTCATTCTTCAAGAAATAACGTTGTCGGTAGCCTGGTGTGGCTGAAACAAAATGCTCAGCAGCAATATAGTCAGGAAATTGCGCTGTAGTGAAAGTGCCAGATTTGGTTTCCGTGGCGAGTAATTTATCGGTCCCGGAAAGCTTCTCCCAACCTTTTACCTTTATTACATAGCTGATTATTTTCTTAGGAGGTAAAATTTCCGAGGACACAAATACCGCTGAGCGTCCATCACTCCTATACCTCTGCCAATTGTTAAGGTCAATGGTTTCGTTGGTATTTTTATCATTCTTAAAAGTAATTTTGTATGATTCGAAGGTGTAGTAAAAGGTGCGTACATCAGTTGAGCCATCTGCTTTCATCTCTTCCACCGAAAATTCTGTGTTGGGGAAATTAAAAGCTATTTCAGGATCAGTGAATACACTTACCTGATTTTCTCCGTCAAAAGGATTTACCTCAGCTATTATAGGCATATCATCGAAGGGGCTACCTGAGCTGGGGATACAATTTTCGCCAAGCTCGAATTTAAAATTTGTGTTTACCTTTATAAGCCCATTCAACACCCTACCATTGATATAAAACTGGCCTTTTATCCAGTTAGGATTGGGCAATGCCGCTTGCAAGGTTGCCGCTGCAGAGCCTTCTACCAAGCTTAGTTTACCTTCAAAAAACCAAACATCTACTTCCATACCCACATCAAAATCGGCAAGAGCATACATCTGCCCTTTAGCATACCAATTATTAATACCGAAGCCTGCACCGCATGGTGTATCATTGCCATAGTGCTTGAGCGTAACGTCAAAGCCTGTGGCAAAGAAAATATCTGCATAAAAAATGAGGAATTTTAAACGAGGATTCCCTACTTCTAGTTTATAGCCGGCACCAAAGGCAATACCGCCACCAGCGTTATTTATGCCTAACACGGTGTTTCGCTGGCTAGTTGGGGTAAAGGCATTTCCAAATTTTTCCTGAACAATACTAGGCAGTGGTGGAAGCTCAGGAATGTCATTTCCCATCATAAAATACCCATGAAATAGCGTTTTATATAGCTTTAAGTCCACTTCCATTTCGGCGCGGGCTCCGTCATTCCAAGGCTCTTGCCAGTTCTGCCACTCGCCCAATTTAACATACCAGGTTTGCGGGTCGAAATGTACCGCAAGCGGTATGCTAGCTTTGAGTAATCCAGCCACATTCATGTTGAACGGATCAGGCGTGTCCATGTGAAAAATTGGCGTTGGAAAGGGCTTTGCTGCATCATGCGGAACAATAGTCATTTCTAATGAACCACTTATAAAGGCATCATCCTTGCTACCATCAAGGCCTTGCATCAAATAACCACCTCCTTTTATCTTTACATTGTCAACTGCACCATTATCCGCAACTTGCATGCTAAATTTAACATCTCCTGTAAGTGCATTTGGGCTGCCAACTAAGCCAAAACCAAGGGATGCATTAAAGCCAAAACTGCCCTGTTGGGGTACAATGTTATCGCCATAAACAGATGAGCCCAATGTTTCCGTATATTCAGGATTATCAACAAAAGAAGCAAAATCCATGTCCTGCGGCATGGCATCACGGTACATATTGTGATAGGCGCCCCCTCCAATTGAATAAATGGCCGCTGCCGTTCCTGGAATAGGCAACCCGGTTGGCCCCAAATTAAACAGGAGGTCAAAGTACCAGTATCGGTAGCTATCATCACCCATGGTTTTACCAATCTGCATAGTTGCATCAAAGCCAAGATTTAGTGAATGAATATGCGCACCAATCTTACCGCGGAACCCATCACCATAAAGGAGGTCTTGATTGTAAATATCAATGGAGCCATAAATATGAGCAACACCTACATCAGTGTCAATATTAATAGAATTTAGCTGAGTGCTTTCATAGTCATAATAGCCGTTGCTCAGATTGCCTAATATGCTAAAAGTAGTGCCTGCCGAAATACCATTGCCGCCGGGTGTAAGCGTTAGGTCAAGCCCTAATTGCAGCGCCACCTCATTGCCCACTTGGCTTACATTAAATTGATTAAGATTTATAGGAAACCCAGCAAGTACAGCTTGGTTGTTATCGAAATTATCGAGGTCAACATACTGAATATTAATTGTAGGTTGAGCACCTCCTTCAATAATTAGGTGTTCAAAAGCCAGCTGCGGCAGGTTAATTCCCGAAACGGTATTACTGCTGTTGCTCGGTTTTTTGATGCTATTTGCTGCCCAGTTAACTGTCAGTTCTCCAGATAGATTGGCAATTGGTCTATAACTATTGCCCTCTGGTGTTATTTCTATAGTAGAGTTTGTCAGTTGTAACTCGGCAAACCACATATCCACTTCTACTGATTGGTCAGTGCTTACCTGAAAATCAAAACTTACGTCCTCACTTTCCGAGGAAGAATTTATTATAGCTACTTCATAATCCAGTTGATTTTGAGTGATGGGCAATTGTATACCACCATCCATATTGGCACTGTTCAGTGATGAATGTTCTATATTCAGCGAAAAGTGATCGATACTGAAATTCCATCCACCCAACTTGCCAACAGGTAGAATGGCTGTCTGTGGTTCAATATCTCCCGAAAAGCCATTTTGATCGAGCAAAACATCTGCAACTGAAAAAGAGATAGCAGCATTACCATTTTTTAGCGATTGCGGAAGCGTGACTTCAAGATTGCGAATGAATAGACCAGTCCATGAATTGTTTGCACCCAGATAGCCAAGTGGGAAAGCATTACTCATGCCCGGGGTGTTTTGGGATGAAGAATGATCAAAAACCATATTGGATGCTTCAAATTTGAAACCAACTAATTGCGGAATAGTAAAAGCGCTACTGAGGTCACCCGTGTCAATTATCCAGTTGTTAAAGTCAGAAACTGATGTGTTAAAATTAGCACTCACTTCTCCTCCTAACACATTTCCCTCATTATTTACGGGTAGTAATACATCCCTCTCAAATGTCAATGAGCCGTTTAACACTACCTCATCAAGCCCCTCACAATTGAATGACGCTCTGGTGGTATTCTGGTTGAATATCATGCTAGCATTACTGGATAAAGGCAGTGTTTTCTGTTCCATCAGAAGCAATTCACCCTCTTGGCCAAAACCATTAGGCCTGATGCATATATTGGTGGACAGCGTTAAATAGTCATCCGTATTGATGCTCTTCATTAATTCCAGGCTGGCAATAGCATTTGCGGAAGTACTTGTTGGTGTGAAAATGAGACCGAGCACAATCAAATCAAAATTTCCATAGTCGAACGATAATGGCGTGCCAATGGCGGTTGTATTGTCGTTTGGAAACAAGCTTACTTTGCGATCGTTTTGGTTGGCCAGCTGAAGAATTTCTCGCACACTGGATCCACTAAGTTGTGGATTGGGTTCTGGACTCGTTACCACGGGATGGCCTTGCCCTATCCCACCATCAGGCATAGCAGTCACTGTGCTGCTACCAAATACTTGGTAGTCTGTATTCACTTGTAAATTATCGAAACGAACATTTACCGGAGTTCGTAAGAAATTTACCATAATTACTCCCGTTCCTGAAGTATTATTACCCGTGTTAATGGTCATTGTGAATTTGCCAATTGCTACTTCATCTCCGGGGCCAATGGTGAGAGGCGAGGTGTTTGTTGGGGCAGGAGTATTACAGTCGGCAATACAATCTGGACTGTCAGTTTGGTTTGTTGTGGTTGTAGGGTATGGTATCGGTACTGGTGGTATGAGTACATCTGAAGGACTAACTGTGATACGTTGAATACCCTCATATGCGATTTGCCATTCTTGATGTACCATAACAGTCTGCTTTTTTCCATAAGTAAAATAGCAAACCTCACTGTGTCCCTCATTCCTGAAATTAATTGGGGCAACTATTTGTCCAGTACTGGTTCTGCTCCTTGCTGTAACCCTGAAGGCATACTTTTTACCCACCTCCAACACTGGGTCTGCAAGGGTATATAGGTAAGTATTTAAACTGACCACCTTTTCCAGTAAGGGCGGAATATTAGCTGCCAACATGGCCTGATTAGGGTCAATACCTGGTGGATACATTTCAACTATTTTTAAAACATATTCTACCTGATCAGGCCTTACTCCCGCTGGCACGCTGCATGAGAAAAGTATATTCTGAGGTTGCAACGCTGCAACTGTGGCCTGGCAGCTAGGCTGAATAATCATGGGTGGTTCAAACTGCCTGATATCAAAAAAGGCACATCCCGATGGCACTTCAGGAGAAAGCGGATTGCCAGTTCTATATTCCAATGCCCTTAAACACAGTTGATAATTACCTTCAGGCAATCCATTACCTCTGGTTAACTCGTTAAGGGTTATACCTGATAAAACAGCCCTATTTACATCAAAATACGGTTTTAAAGTTGCAGCAGATAATTGAAGAAACTCACGTGGTTTTAGCTTAATTGAGGTACTAGGTATAAAATTATCACTTATTCTTAATGTAATGCCATTTTCACCCTCCAAAGAACCTGCTAGACGTATTTCAAGCTCATTGTTGGTGAGATTTTGTAGATTAACCAGTACTTTATTTTGATCAAAATATTCGTTGAAATAGGTGGTGTAGGGTGGTATCACCTGCGTAGTGAGACGCACCGCATTTTGGTCCATAACATCTTCTATCCGGAAATACCCACAACCTGCGGGAGGATCCATGGAAAGGAGCGCTCCATTGAGTATTGATCGAGCCTGAAAGCATAGCTGGTAGTCGCCCGGTGGTAATCCTCTGCCTCTGTATAGCTCGTTCTTACTTATGCCACTTACCACTACATTATTTTCCTGAAAGTAATTTTGTAATTGGATTGGGCTTAATTGCAAAATCTGTCTTCCTGTTAAAATAATGGGCGTAGAAGTACTTTGCGTGAAAGTAATGCTTATGCCGTTTCCAGTAATAGCTCCAAGTAAAGTCAGTTCAGCTACCCTGTCGGTGGTGTTTCTTACTACGACTATTGGCCTTGTATTAAAGCTATTGAAGTTGGCGCTAACAGGAGAGATTATTTGAGTTGAGATGTCAATAATATCTTGGGCTCCAGCAAGCATAGGATTAAAAACTATGCCCGCAAAAAATAATAACTTAATAAAGAAATTTTTCATAATTAATAGGTTTAAAAGCTATAGCGATATTCGAAAAAGCCATTAAATTCCGAAAAACGCCCAGATGCCTGATTACTACTGGTATATACAGTTTGAAAATTTAGGTTGTGCTTTTGGTTAGGTGTGTAATTGATTCCTAAACTCAAATTTCCAGAATTGCCAAAAGCTGAAAAATTTATGCTACTTGTTGTATTAATATTCATCTTATTTTCAAAAAACGACTTAGAAGCACCAACAGAAAAACCTATATTATTAGTGCTTCCGGAGAAATTTTCTAATCGATTTGAGGTGGCGGAGGCATTAAGGCCGATACCGGATTTTATAAAGTAAAGCACATAGCTTAAATTGGCAATAAGGGCGGTATATTCACTAAAGGGTGCTGTAAACTCGTTCCTATCATTAAGAGAAAAACGGTTGAGAAATAGATTAATACTTTGGGTTTTAGAAGAGTCTGTAAAGTTCAGCCTCCCCATAAGTGTCAGTCCAGGGTTGCTCATTCTCATTCCTGTACTATCGGTCACTTCAAGTATTCCTGATTTTTGAGAAGTAGTCATATTCTGATAGCCAATATCAATTCCATATTTATAAGAAGGGTTGATACTTACATTTATTCTGGGACTTACTCTTCGGGTAGTAAAAAGCTTTTTATTCTGCAGGTTATCACGCTGCACCCTAAGCGAAGAGGAAACATTCACCTTGCTTTTAAACAGATAAAATGTGGGGACTATGCTGAAAGATTCTACATCATTATTGAAAAAGTATGCGCCCATAGACTGGTAGTCGGGGGCTATCCTGTCGTATTGAGTACGTACACTAAATTTGGAAGTGGAATAATTTAAACCTGTTTTTACTGCACCATAAAAATTTGAAGAGTTGTTTAAACCGATGAATGGTTTCACTAGCTTTTGTAGTGCGGTAAGCTGGAGAGAATCGTTTCCTTCTAGGGCTCGATCGGAGGTATATCCGCTGATGGCTCCCTCGAAAAAGAAAGTGAATTTTTCGAAAAATCGTTGTCTGATATTTATGCCAACCACTGCATTCTCTGCTGCGGAGGGACTGTTAGCACTTGAGTCAGACGGTAATGAGGAGGCGTCATCGGATCCTTTAAACAAAATAAGGTCGATAAAATTGGTATCATCACCATAGCCAATTTTTGCACCCCAACCTTTGCGTTGATAAACTGGTTCAGGCGCAACAGGAATAAAATCGTTCTGCAGAGTATCTAAACTCACAGTATCTATCGGTTGCAGCGGAACGGCACGCCTCAGCCTTCCATACATAAAACTTGCCCTCAATTTTTTGGGATTAATATCGAAACCAGCTCCTAGTATTTGGTGCCCATTGAGCGTAAGTGAGGAGTAAGAGATATTTCGATAGCCAGCATGGAGTGTGGCCCATTTATATGTTGGGCTTATTCCGAATTGGTTGAATGGCTGACCAAAATTACCACCCTGATTAGAGTACGTAAATGAGAACGGTAGCGAAAAACCATAAAAGGCAAGGTTCATATTTCCACCTAGTATATAGGCAAAAGGGTCACGTCTGCTGTCTATTCCATGGCTGTTATAAAATACTAATCTGCTTGAAAGCCCTCCATTAATTTGAAACGGTTTGCTATCACCAATATTCTCCAAATTCTGTGAGAATAGTGGCTGGAATGATAGGATGATCGTACATAATGCACAAATATATCGTAGCTTCACTTTTACCTTTTGCTAAAGTTATCAAAAGTGAATGGTCAAATTTTACAGTAATGTACCAAGGAGTTGTTTAAATTTACAACAAGCCTATTTGAATTGATGCGGATGTATTTACTTTTCTTAGGATGATAATAGTTTGCAGAATTCCCTGTACTCATATCTCAGAAGGCACAAGTAATTACCAAAACTTCTTCGTACTTTTGCCCTTTCATTTTAGCAGAATATGAGTAATTTAGCAAAAGAGATTAGTAAAAGACGCACGTTTGGTATTATTGCCCACCCCGATGCAGGTAAAACTACCCTGACTGAAAAACTTTTACTTTTTGGAGGCGCCATTAACACAGCCGGAGCAGTAAAATCTAATAAAATAGATACTGCCACCAAATCCGACTGGATGGAAATAGAAAAGCAGAGAGGTATTTCTGTTGCTACTTCTGTAATGGGCTTCGAGTACAAAGGCATGAAAATCAATTTGCTTGATACTCCGGGTCACCAGGATTTTGCTGAAGACACTTACCGTACCTTAACTGCTGTGGATAGTGTGGTGATGGTAATCGACTGTGTGAAAGGTGTGGAGCAACAGACTGAAAAGCTCATGGAGGTTTGCCGTATGCGAAATACCCCAGTTATTTGCTTTATTAATAAAGTGGATAGAGAAGGACAAGATCCTTATGACTTAATAGACGAAATTGAAGAGAAATTAAATATTAATGTATGCCCATTAACCTGGCCAATCGGCATGGGGAAAACATTCAAAGGCGTATATAATCTATACACTAAAAACTTATTATTATTCCAGCCTAGCAAAAAGAAGTTATCAGCGGAGGGTGTTGAAATTAAAGACTTATCCAGTGAAGTTTTAGATAAAAATGTAGGTGATACTTTAGCCAATCAATTAAGAGAAGATGCTGAATTATTGGGAGGAGTATATCCTGAGCTTAATGTACAGGATTACCTTGATGGAAAAGTAGCTCCAGTATTCTTCGGGTCTGCTGTGAACAGTTTCGGGGTAAAAGAAATGCTGGATACCTTTATCCAAATAGCGCCCCCTCCTATTGAAAGATCTACAGAGGAGCGCGTGGTTAAGCCATCAGAAACAAGTTTCTCCGGTTTTGTATTTAAAATCCATGCCAATATGGATCCCAAGCACAGAAACCGAATAGCTTTTGTCCGCATTTGCTCAGGCACTTTCCAAAGAGGGAGTAGCTACTTGAATGTTAGGCACGATAAAAAATTCCGTTTCTCTAATGCCACCGCTTTTATGGCGCAGGATAAAGAAACCATTGATGAAGCTTTTCCAGGGGATATAGTAGGTCTGTTTGATACCGGTAATTTGAAAATTGGTGACACACTCTCTGAAGGCGAAAAAGGCCTGTATAAGGGCATCCCTAGTTTCTCTCCTGAAATTTTCCGGGAGGTCATTAATAAAGATGCTATGAAAACCAAGCAGCTGGACAAAGGCTTGAATCAACTAATGGATGAAGGAGTTGCGCAGTTATTTACCTTTGAGATGGGAGCCAAAAAAGTGGTTGGCGTAGTCGGCAATCTACAGTTTGAAGTAATTCAGCACAGGTTAAAAAACGAATATGGCGCTTCATGCACCTTTGCCCCTCTTAATTTGTATAAAGCTTGTTGGTTCAGCAGTTCAGATAAAAAGAAATTAGATGAATTCATAAAATCTAAGTACAGACACATAGCTAAAGATAAGGATGGTAAATTAGTATTTATGGCGGAAACCAAAGCCTGGTTACAGATGGTTCAGGATAATTTCCCTGATATCAAATTCCACTTTAGTTCAGAGTTTTAACCTGAAAAATTTAAATGATTTTAGTCACTATTCAGTATTTTGTTATCAAGAATCCGGGTTAAAAACCTCTTTTAAATCAAATTTGAGTTGAGGAATTACTGTAGAGGTAATTTCTCCTTCTTCCACTAAATTTAAATGTGGAGTATTTTTATCTTCTTGAGCAAGGGTATAAATCTCCAGAGTTTTATTGGCTGGATCTACAATCCAATATTCTTTTACTCCACATCGGAAGTAAGTATCTTTTTTGGTATATCTATCTAAATATGCATTAGAGGGCGAAAGCACTTCCACTACTAAATCAGGAGCCCCTTCAATTCCTCTTTCCTTAACAATATTTTTCCTTTCTTTAGAAACATAAAGCAAATCAGGTTGAAAAACATTATCATCATCTAAAAACACATCTAAGGGGGCAAAAAAGAAAGAGCTACTATCTGCAAATTTTGTAAACTGCAATAAAAGTTCTCTAACTAATTTTTGATGGTTAGAATTTGGTGCGGGGGTCATTATTACTCTTCTATTTATTAGTTGACAAAGTTCTTCTTCTAATTGAAGGAATTCTTCAATAGTAAATTCTTTTTCGGATTTTTTAGCTAAAATTTCCATTGAGATATTGAATTTAAAAATAATTTAAACAATTCAGGTTGAATATTCAACTTAGTAGCTCATAAATCAGCTTTAGCAAGCTATATACTATTAAATATACTCAAAATTTACGACTTTTGTTCCCATGACCTATCAGGAGTTTTTACAAATAGTAATGTATGAAGATAATCACCTTTTAGTGGTGAATAAACCTTCGGGCATGTTAGTGCAGGGAGATCAAACCGGTGACAAACCGCTTTCTGAATATGCCAAGGATTATATCAAGGAAAAAGAAAACAAGCCAGGCAAGGTATTTTGTGGCGTGCCCCATAGAATAGACAGACCTGTTAGTGGGATTGTGGTGTTGGCTAAAACTTCTAAAGCACTTGAGCGTGTCTCAAAGTTATTTCAGGAGAGACAGGTTAAGAAGACCTACTGGGCTCTTACTGAAAAAAGACCCCCTAAAACGGAGGATTCTGTAACCCATTGGCTGAAAAAAGATACCAATAAAAACCTAACCCATGCGCATATTGGAGATAATAAGGGCGGACAAAAATCTACATTGGAATATAAGTTGGTAAGTGCCTTAGGCGACAGAAACCTTGTAGAGGTGAACCCACTCACTGGCAGACCGCATCAAATTAGAGTGCAATTAGCAAGGATTGGTTGCCCTATTATAGGCGATGTAAAATATGGTTTTCCAAAACCCACTAAAGATGGCTCCATTGCTTTGCACGCAAGGGCTATTTCTTTTGAGCACCCGATTAAAAAAGAACCTTTTCACGTAGTAGCACCTATTCCACGAGCTTTTGTCTGGTCACACTTTGAAGGTATCGTTTAATAATGTCTTAACTCATTATCGCCTTTAATATAAATGATTTTGTTCTCTAATTAATATAATTCGACATTGCAAATATGAAGAAAATATGGATGTTGACATGCCTTAT
>JBBSPJ010000020.1:0-22673 GCA_038258905.1 Cytophagales bacterium | reverse complement strand
TCATAGTTTTTGACAAGTGAAAGTCTTTCAATTCCAGTCAATATTTTCTCCTCATCGTTTGCAACGAGGAGGTTTGAGAACAGCTTTTTCAAAGCTGATTTGAAAGTGGCTTACCAAATAAAAATCAAACATTGTTAGCAAATATTTAATAGTTGGTTAAATAACCTTCAGGTGGTTTAATGAATCTGAGTAGGAAGATTTTGTCATCATTTTTGTTTTCCCTGCTGCGCGGAACAAAAATGTCGCCAAAATCAGGGAATATTGCATTTAGTACATAGGGCTTTACCCTATGTTTAATGATGTCGCCCGCGTTGGGGCTTTATGTTCAATTAAAATTTATCGTTTGCCTAATTTAATTATATTAATAATAGAACTCTAAATTGATTGTTTTTAGAAAGATCAGCCTTGATTCATTTTAGGTATTTAACATCATAAATTGGATCAGAAATGAAAGTGTTTGAAAGTAGTGAGTTATATAAATGGGCTTTTTCAATTTATGAAATTGCTTTACAAAAAAAACAACAGAGCTCGTCATTCCAAAATTTCTTGAGGTACGAAAGAAATATTTGGAACCCCCTAGCTTTCTTGCATGCTGCCTGTAAAGGTCGTTTTTGAAAAGTAATTCTCATTAAACAAAAACTTCTGAAAATTTTACTGGATAGGACTCCCTTTTTTCCTCGTTTGTTATAAGGAGGGGTGAGAGCAGCTTTTGTAAAGCTGATTTGTTGGGTAAATTTAAAATTTCACAAAATTCCATTTGATTTTTTATTTAGAAAAAGTACCACTAATCCAGCGAGGACAAAATAAGGATATTAATTATGATTATAATTGATGAATGATTATTGTATCAATTAAATTGGATGTACCAAAATAAGACAAATTACCTCTCTACTTCCAACTCCACAGATGCATTATCGCATAATCCTCCCAGGGGCGGTTGATGTTTGATCACTTTTACTTTTACTTTTAAAGCCTCAACATTTTCTTCTAGAATTTTAACAGCAATTTTATGCGCCAGAGTTTCTATAAGTTTCAGAGGCTCCATCATTACTTTTTGGGTAGTTTTATAAAGCTTTTCGTAATTGATGGTGCTGCTCAATTCGTCATTCATTTCTGAAAACTCTGTCTCCACCACCAAATCTACCGAATAATGGTTCCCTAATTTATTTTCTTCTACATAATAGCCATGATAGCCATAAAATGCCATCCCATTAAGCGCAACTTTTCCCCTCATAATAATTTACTGAATTTCATCAAAGAATGAAGTATCTTCACCTTTTCTATTGCTAGTTTTTTCTTTCTGAGCTTCCTCAACCTCTTCTCTTGGAGTCTTTTCTTCTTCCTTTTCTTCTAATTTTTTCTGAGGAGCTTTTTCCTCAACAGCTTCAGGCATATTCCTTTCAGATTCCAAGTCATTATCGGCATTTTGGATCTTTTTAACTGCTTTTCTGGCTCTTTTCAGATGTGTTTCAACATCAACATGCTGCAATCTGTCTTCTACTTTCTTCACCTTGTCATTCAGACTGGAGCTTATGTTCTTTAACTCCTCAAGCATATTATCTCTATGATTTTCCAGCGTTTTGAAACCATCAGCTAGTTCTTTAAGCTCGTCTTCCATCTCTTCCATAATACTCTGGGCTTTATGGCTGGCTTCTTCAATCATGGCGTGTGCTCTGTTTTGGGCATCATGCAGAATATTATCAGCCTTCATTTGGGTTTCCTTAATATGCAATTCTGCAGTTCTGTTGGCCTGGCTGATTACATTGGCTCCTGTATCTTCAGCGGTTTTTAAAGTTTTATATAAAGAACTTTCTACTTGTCTGAGCTTCTCTACCTCTTTTTCGGAGGATTCCAGCTTAATACGCAGTTCTTTTTGAGTATCCATTGTGCGTTCCCACTCTTGAGATAAAGAGTTTAGAAAGGCACTTACATCATCTTTATCATAACCTCTGAATCCTTTTTCAAATTCTTTTTGTCGTATTTCTAAGGGGGTAATTTTCATTTTTTACAGTTCATTTAATATTAGAACGACTGAGATCCGGTTTTGTCTATACATGCTTAAAATAAGATTGACTTTTTCAAGATAGTAAATATAGGGGATAATTTTATTATTTTAGTTGAATATTCCAAATTGAGAGTGATCTGTCGTCACTTGCACTCACTAATTGGTTATTATTGGCCGTCCAGAGTAATTTATTTACCGAGGTACCATGTCCTGCATGCCTCGCTTTATCTATTACCTTCAATAATTTTAAAGCTTTAGTATCCCATATTTTTATGCTTTTGTCCATACTGCAGGTAGCAAAATATTGCTGGTCAGGACTGAAACTAATATGGTTTATTGCATACATGTGAGCCGCAATGGATTCTTTCATTTCGTAGTTTTCCTTAGCTAACCAAACTTTTAAATGTGCATCCCTGCCCGAGCTCAATAAATATTGACCTTCTTCACTGTATTGCAACGTAAAAACAGAATTTTTATGCGCATCTATGGTTTTTTTGGTTTCCCAAGTGTCAGTAGCTACAATTTTGATGCTATTATCACTAAAGCCAATAGCAATTTCTTCTTTTGTTGGGTGGATGGCAATGGCACGTGCACTTTTTTCGCTTAGCTTTAATTTCCTGATGGTGCTTAAATCATCGATATCGGAAAGTATAATTTGTCCATCAGCGCAAGCAGACAAAATAACATTTCCAATTTGCTTAATATCGAAAATAGCACTTTTAGTAATTTGGGCTGATTTAATTTCTTTCTTTTGCTGTACATCTATTAAATGAATGCCTTCATAATTGTGCCCGACAATCAACTGATTTTTTTCTTTTATAAAACTTAAGGCATAGACAGAGTTTTCTACTTTTGCCACCATCTCACCAAAATCCGGATTATTTAAATCCCAGTGAGCAATAATGCCATCTCCACCGGCAGAAAAAATATGAGAAGGATTAGCTCCTTGTTCAATTGTGTATAAGCAATCTTTGTGTCCGGTTAGGGTTTGAATTTTTTCTACATTAATTTTAGGCATGATGTAAATTTAAAGGATGCCACTTATAAACCTACACGCAATCAACGAAAATATTCATTTAGCAGTTTGGAAAATCAGTGAAGATATTGCTGAATTAAGAAATAAAGTAGTGCTTAGTGAAAAAGATGAAATTATTTATAGTGAAATGAAGCATAAGGGTAAGGCTTTAGAGTTTCTAGCAGGGCGCTTATTATGTTATGAAGCTTTTCAACAGTTGGGTTTTGAATATTCATTTATTTTTAGAAATGAATATGGTAAGCCTGAAATGCCATATTCTACCTATAGCATATCCTTATCGCATACAGCAGATTTTGTAGTTTTAGCCATAGGTAATGGTATTGAAATGGGCGTAGACATTGAAAAGCCTAATGAAAAAATGCGTAAAATAGCCCCCAGGCTGTTTAATATGAATGAATTAGCTTATTGTAATGATGAACTTATACATTTTAGTAAGTTTTGGTCTGCGAAAGAAGTATTATATAAAATTTATATGAAACGAGAGATTGATTTTAAGGAGCATCTTTTTGTTAAGCCTATGAATAAAAAATGGACTCAAATTCAAGGTGTTATTCTAAAAAATACGTATAAGAGAAATGTGACTTTAAATTTCATTAAAGTAGAGGAATATTATATTTGTTTTAATATTGATTAAATGCAAAGTAGTTTCTTGAGTCATAGATAATTAACAAATAAAATTTAATTGAACAATTATGAAAAAATTGAGCTTTTTATTTCTATTGATGGTTGCTGGCTCGAATATTCATTCACAGGACATTAATACACTTGAATTAACTGAGGTGAATTCAGCGAATCAGATTTATTTGAAGAATATCATTAAGAAAAAAGCAGCATTTATCATTTTTATTGATAATACCTGCGCATTCGTTGATTCTTATGATGCTAGACTTACTTTCATTTCAAAGGAATTAACTAATAATGGCCATTTAGTATTATTTGTTAATCCACATGAAAAAAATAATCCGGCCACTGATAATGTAAATGCATCAAATGAGTTTTTTGCCAATAAAAATTGGTCAGGGAAGTATTATTCTGATACTAACCAGGATTTGGTGAAGCTATTAGGGGCTACAAAGCTTCCTGAGGTATACTTTGTCACACTAGAGGGCACTAAACTTAGTGTAATTTATCAAGGAGCTTTAGATGATAACCCTCAAAATGAAAAAGCTGTAAAAACCACCTATATAACCAATGCCGAAGAAATGAAAGCTAATGGTGAAAAGGTGAGTCCTGCAAAGGTGCCGGCTTTGGGCTGCCGGATTAAAAGATTTTAATTTATTTTTATAATTAGGCAATATGATTTTGTGATCATATAAAAAAAGATATTAAAGTAGGTAATTAGATTTTTTCTAAGCCTCATTTAATTGTTATTTTTGCGACATGAAAATAAAAGGAAATCACCGTTATTTTGCGTTTATATTCTTTCTACTGTTTACAGTTGCTTATAATACCCAAGCACAGCAGTCTCAAATTTATGGATTCAAAGCTGGAATTAGTACTACAACTTTATCAAATGAAGGGAATTTCAATATTAAACCAGGACTACAAGCGGGAGTTTATGCCAAATTAGGGGGTAGGGAGGCTCTTTTTTTTAAAAGTGAACTTCTCTTAACTCAGAAAGGCGCATGGAAATGGGGTGAAAAAGGGTTAGGTAATTTTAGTTTATATTATCTTGATTTATCCTTGATGTTCGGGATAGATATTTTTGAAAATGTATCCTTAAATATTGGTATACAACCTTCTTTATTAATTGGTGGAACCTTAAGAACTACTTCAGGAGATGACGCAGGATGGAGAAATGTTAGTAATGATTTAGCTAGAGTAGATTTTGCTACGTTATTTGGCGCTGAATATGATTTAAATACTGATTGGTTTGTTGGTGCCCGCTTTAATTACGGTTTTGTTCCCATACAAAATTACCAAGGAGATTTAACGATAGAAAATAATGGTAAATTATTGGAAAACAGGGTGTTTCAACTTTATATCGGGCACAGACTGAAATAGTAATTGTAATCTGTAATTTATATTCCTCTGTAATTTCTTAGACTAATTTAAGGTTGTAGCTATTTGTTTAGTTTCTTTTAATGTAAAATATTTTAAGTAGAATCTTGATTGAAAAATAAATAAAGAAAAATTTATAATTAATTGACAGTCTCTACAAACTGATCATCTTTCCAAATTCCTTTTAAAACTACTTTGTTGTCCTTATCATAAAGGGTACCTTCTCCATTTCTTTTATTATTCTCCCATTCACCTACATACTTGTCACCATTTACCCAATAATAGGTGCCTTCCCCACTAATTTTATCATTTTTAAATTCACCTTCATATACCTCACCTTCAATCCATTTATAGGTGCCTTTTCCATGTTTTTGGTTGTTTTTCCATTCACCATCATAAACACTACCGGTAGAATGACTACCAATACCATCACCATTAGCTTTTCCATTCTTCACTTCACCAAAATATTTAATTTTAGTGCCTTTTGTATTGTAAAAAGACAACCTATCAACATTAGAGGATATTGATAGTTGTTTCTCTTTTTTGGATAATTGATCTTCTAAACTATTAATCTCGTTAGATAAGGCTTTATAAAGGGAGTCAGTTTTTTGAGCATACTCAGTTTCTAAGGCTGTCGTCCTCATTTCTAGCAATGTTTGTCTAAATTCTGATTGAGTAGTAGCACTATCAGCTTGCATTTGTAAGGATAGTCTGAAATCCCTCATTTGCTCTCTTATTTTTTTTCTGTTTTTGATAAAGCTTTCACTGTACTGCTGACCTGGAATCCTTTCATAAGCTAGCATTGCAGAATCATAATATCCATTAATAAATAATTCATCGGCCATAGATTTTTGGCTTAAAGAATCTATTTTTATTTCCATAACATTATTGTTTTGTTCATTCAAGGCATATTTTTCATTTACTTCTTTGTTTTTACTAAAATAAATGATGCTTGTAGTTGCTAAACCTAGTATACAAATAATGAGTGCTGAAATAATTAATCTATTCGAATTGTTTTTTATAGAATTCATTTATTTTTTTTTAGATTCCTTTACCTAAAATATCTTAATCTAAGGTTCTTATAGAAGGAACTTTTCTTTCTTCCTTTCTAAAATCAAGAGAGATATAAGTGCTTAATCTTAGGATATATCTTCTTCCGTACACTTCAGGATTATTTAAATCTTGCCCTGTAGTGTACATTAGCCCTAAGGAGGTTGAAAGCCGGGGGCTAGCGATATAGGTAATGTTTCCATATAATCTTAAATCTTCCACAAATGTACCTACTACAGCTTTTCCTGTTTGCATAATTAATTCTACACTTGGCGAAAAATAAAATGTTCCTGGAGTAAGTTGTTTATTATTTAAAGGTATTTTCATATAAAACATGTACCTCCACCTATTCCTATAAATCCATTCAGCATCTAATCTATTACTTCTGTTCCATCTATGTTCAATCCTTACTCTATTATACATGATAAAACGGGGCCAAGGGCTAACAAAAATGTACTGATGCCATATTCTTGGTTCAATATCAACTGGTTTGAACTCCTCATTTCCAGGTTCAGGGGTGAAATTTAATCTTAATACTCCACCTGCAGTAACGTTGAAATTTCTAGAAAACACATAACTCAATCCATGTCTATTATATATTTGAGCCATTTTGTCGATAAATGGATTTTCTGTGGTACCAACTCTTCTATAATGCAGCTCAGCGGCCCAGTATAATTTATCAGCTATTCTAAATTTATTGTATGAACTTAACCATAAGTTGGTTTCTAAATCTTCAAATACAGGCTCATTGTTTTGAGCATAAGTAGTAGAAGCACTTAGGATTAGTATGGTAATAATAATCTTCCTCATTGAATACCCAAGTTTAAAAATTTAGTTGAAAACCCATTACTTCAGCAGCCTTTTTAGCTCCCTTTGCTTTTTTAACTCTTCGCTCTAATTTGTCGGTATCCGTTTTCAAAAGTTTGATCATACCTTCAAATAAAATATTGAAATTTTCAGTGTAGTCTGCAATATTTTCACATGTCATCGACTTTAATTTACTATATAGAGTAGGCAACATATCTTCTTCAAATGCTTTATATATGGGAGGTTTAATTTTTTCCTGCATATTGGTGTAGGTATAGGGATTAAATACCTCTCTCGTATAGGCATCTCGAATAGTATAATAGTTTTCAGGAGCATTTTCAAGTATATAAATTAAACTCTCTGTTTTACTAATACAAGCCAGAGTTCCTTCTATTGCTTTGTTCTTTTCTTCAGTACTTTCAAGGCCGGAATAATTTTTTACTGTTAAATCAAGGAATTCTATTAAGGTTTTATTTACGGTAAATCCTGCAATATCATCATTTTGTTCACTTATTAATGAGTCTGCTAAATTTTTTGTTTCTTCATATTTCTGGAATAAGATAGATTCAACCTCTGATAAATCTTTCTCTTTTTTAATATCTTGCACGTAACTATCTACACTGTCTTTAATTTCATTTAATTCAATTACTATATCGTCTGTAAATACTTTAAGCTGTTCCAGCAATGAAATATTTTTATTTATATGATTCAATCGATAGTTTTCGGTGGTAATGGTATCATTAAAATTTAGTTTTATATCTATATTATCTTTAATAGTAATGTTCCTTTCAATTAATAAATTTCTATCAACATACTCAAGATTACCTATTTGATAATGATAAACGAAGGTTGTAATATCATTCAGAAATATTTCTGCTATTGATTCAGCAATGTTCATATAATAGGCCACTTGCCTGGTTGAAAGGCGTGCTAGGTTAATTTGGACATCTTTATGTAATTGTTTAATGATATTATTCGATTCATTATAGTTTGATTGAATAGTTTTTAAAAAGGCGGTTTCATTTTTACTGTATGGAAGCTTATAAATTTTAGCTTTAATCAATGGGGTAATCTTATTTTTTGAAATAGGGTGAAGTATAGAAACGGCACTTTTCAGTTCGTTTATTATTTTAAAGTATAAATTTTCCAAATCCTCCTTAGCTGAGTATTCCTTATATAATGTAGGATTGTTAATAGCGGCTTGTAAATCTGTTATAACAAAATAATTTTCAGAAACTTGCATTTCCTCAATTACTGCATTATTATTTTTATTGTTAATCAAATTTAACTCTGATTTTTTATCGCCATTATAAAGTATCTTTTTAACTAGAATATTATCTTCAAATACCCACTCCTTTAATAATCTTGTATTACCATTGAAGTCTTTGGAATAAAATAACCATTTGTCGCTTGTGAAATTATTAAAAATATAACCAGTTAATCTTTCACGATGGTCGTAGAAACTGAAATTTCCATGTATAGTATCATTTATATAGGGTATACGCCCGAAGTTAATGGTGTCTTGTATGTTAGAATTTTTGATTTTCCATTCGTAAATCTCCCACTGTCCAGACTTAACACCGTTTTTATATATTCCATTAGTGTGGATTTCACTGCCATTAATTTTGAAAGTGTAAGAATAATCCTCCAATCTACCTCTATTGGTAGGTGTATATTCTCCTTGTCTGATAATCCACTCATTAACTGGTGTGTTTTTATTAAATTGCCCTTTTACGGAAGAGATACTGAAAGAATTATTATTAGAAACTTCGTCAATTTGTTGGGTTAGATTAAATGAACCATTATAAATGGTATCTTTTTTATTGATATAATACTGAAATTCACCATGATAAAGTACCCCGTCAATATTTACTATGCTATCATAAAGCAGAGTTTTTTGTGCTTTTGTAGTATGGGTGGAAATAAAAGTGGATAAAGTTATTATAAGTACGAGTATTCGCGTCATAATCAATATTTTCAGCCAGTAAAGTTACTTTTTTTTAGATTGCTTAACCAAAAAGATGTTTTAAATTTAAAGAAAGGTTGATTGAAATTTATTAATGGTGTGGTAGCTATATTTATATTACCTCAACCTGTCCATGGAACGAACCAATCTTTCATCTTTCCGAATAAAACGGCCGGCTAGTGAATTAAAAACCAGAGCTATAGCTGGAAGAAATAGTCCGTAGCTATAGCCGCCACTGATTTCTCTCAATATATTGCTCTCTGCTTCAGTTGCCCAATAAGCGGATAAAGCTAGTGCCACTCCAATTATAAAGGAATTAATAGCGCATAAAATGATTTGCTTCATTCTTTTTTTATACAAGCCTATGGTAATAAAAGCAAGGCAGGTAGCTAAAACCCCTAATGCACCAGGTATAGCGTAGGGCATAAAAATATTTGTAACACCTTCTTCAGCAGAAGGTACTTTTTCCATGTAAAAGGCAGTTTGGGTATAAGATGCACCTGAATTAATTTCTTCCTTTTGCCAGATAGGAGCAAAGAGAAAAACTAGCATTGCCAAGCCTACGAAAAGTAAAAAGATAGTTTGTATCCTCTGAATCATAAAAATATTTTTAATCCTTAGTTATTAGCTGCAAAGATAGGAGATTATTTTTTTGATGCTTTCATTTTGAGAAAGAAAGCTTTAGTTAAATAATTTTTTAGAAAAGTAAATTGAGAGATTACCCGTTGTAAGCAATTGAGGTTAGGGATACAAACTTTACAGAATAATGCATCATTTCTCCATTTGCTTTTCAATTCTCTTAATTAATTTTTTAACGTTTTTTTTCAATTCTTGAGGTTCAATTATCTGAGCATATTCTCCAAACATCAAAAACCACCTCGGAAAGCTATGTTCTATATCCTCTGTAAGAAAGCTAAGCTCAACAAGTTCCCCTAGGTCTTTTTGTGAAATAAAACCATAATGCTTTTTATCATCTTCAATATGCTTTACGACATTTTTATCAATTAAAACCCTGACTTTGATTTTCTCAGTTTCTTGTTTTTTATTTCTTATTTCATCTACAGAATGATGTTTTAAAGTAAAATGTAGGTCACTTCTTTTAATGAATAATATTCTATTAGTTCTAAACTGTCGGTAGTCTTTTCTTAAGTGACAATATCCTAGTACATACCAAAAATTGTTCTCATGAAAAACTCCAACAGGCTCTATGTATCTTTCCTTACTTTCAGGTGATTGCAGCGATTGATACTCCATAAATACCTGTTTTTTTTCAGCTATACTTTCAAATAATATCTCTAAAGCATCGGGTATTTTATGGTTAAATAATTGGTGAGCAGGATTAACTGTTATTTTCGACTCAATGGAGGCTATCCAGTCTTTATCTTTTCCACGTAATACTGATTTTATTTTAAACATTGCAGACTCATAATAAGCTCCTAAAGATTTATCTGAAAATTGCTGCATCAATTTTTCTGCAGCTACAAAACTTCCGGCTTCCTCTCTGCTAAACATTATTGGGGGTAATCTGTAGCCATCCAAAATTGAATAACCTACTCCGGCTTCACTAGCTATAGGCACACCGCAAGATTCCAGCGTTTTAATATCCCTGTATACTGTGCGAAGACTCACTTGAAACCGTTCCGAAATTTCTTTTGCCTTCACAATTCTTTTAGATTGAAGTTGAATAAAAATTGCAATAATTCTATCGAAGCGTTTAGTGGTATCTATGCTCATAAGGGTGTAATCTTTCAATAATTTTATTGTGATATTTAATAAACTTATACGAATTTATTGAACCTAAATTTTATAGGTGCTTTTTTCGAGATTTATTTTCAATTCATTTTTAATGCTGACAAAAGGTTGTCACTCCTCGGTATTAGTTTTGAATCATAATCTATTTAAAACTTAAAATCAATTAAATTATGAACGAACAAATGCAAGTAAAATCGACACCATCACATCAGTTTATTGAACCTAATGAGCTACTGGAGCATTGGCAAGGTCATAGAAATCTGACCAGACGGGTGATTGAAACCTTTCCTGATGAAGAATTCTTTAAATATTCAATAGGAGGTATGCGGACATTTGCTGAAATGTCTATGGAACTCTTAGCTATTGCAGCACCGGGCTTGCGTGAAATAGTTAGTGGAGAAACCTCCAAGTTAGAGGAGCATCTAGATCATGGTAATAGCAAAGCTAGGATTCTTCAAATTTGGGATGAACACACAGAAGAAATTAATCGTTTATGGTCTTCCATTAAACCAGATAGATTTCATGATATTATCAAAACATTTGGTGAGTACGAGGGTACAGTGCAATCATCCATTTTATATTTTATAGATAATGAAATACATCACAGAGGACAAGGCTATGTATACTTGCGCTCATTAGAAATTGAGCCACCTTTCTTTTGGGAAAGATAGAACCACTTATTATTATTAGGTACCAGGAACTTTCCTATTTGCTGAACATTATATGTAATTAAATGGAGACTCTTTTAATTCAAACTGAAGTTTAATATTTACATTCTTCAGTTTGAATTCTTTCCTTTTCTTTTATTGATTAATGTGGCTCTTTAAATTGAAATGTTGAAATTTGGGGCTGTATAAATTTATTTTTTCATAATTTTAACTTGATGATTTTGTATTCAGAATAAATTGAAAAAATCTTATGAAAATATATTACCCTTCTATTTTAATCGGTTTAATAACAACTCTATTAATAGGCTGTAACATTGAAAATACAGAAGTAAAAGACCAGACCTATCAATCGGATAATGCTAGTTTTAATTATGCCGGCAGAATACATGCCACAGATAGCGGTCAGCACTTAATAAGTGCCGGCTCCTATATTGAAGCATCAATAGCTGGAGATAGTTGTGTTATTGATATAAGTAATTTATACCCTGAAGTAAATCAATATATAGCCATTTCGGTGGATAGCGTTTATTTAGGTAGGTTTTTGGTTAATAATCAGCCTATTAAAATCCCACTATTGCCCAATACATTAAATAACAAACTCAAAATTTATAAGGCTACAGAAGCAGTAAATGGACCGCTTTTATTTAGAGGCATAACTACCGGAAAATTATTTAAGATATCTGAGAATAAGCAAGTTTACATTGAATTTATTGGCAATTCCATTACTTGTGGCATGGGGGCTGAGTTAGAAGAAGTACCTTGCGAAACAGGGCAATGGACAGATCAACATAACGCTTATTTCTCTTATGCCTCATTAATTGCTAGGTCATTAAATGCTGATTTTACCTTGAGTTGTGTTTCCGGGATAGGTATTTATCGCAATTGGAATGATGAAGATCAGCCTATTATGCCAGATGTATATAATCACCTAAACCTTACTGCCGACTCCACCCTTAAATATGAGCATAATAAAGGTCCTCGTATTATCAGTATAGCTTTAGGGACTAATGATTTTTCAGACGGTGATGGGGAAAAAGATCGAACTGAATTTAGTGAAGAGGCATTTGTATCCTCTTACACAGAATTTTTAAATTCGCTTATCCAAAAGCACCCTGATGCTAAAATAGTATTGTTAAATAGCCCTATGTTAGATCAAGCAAAAAAGCAAATACTAACAAGCTGCTTAAATAAAGTAAAAAATAACCTCCCAGAACAATTAATTACCATATTTGAATTTCAACCGATGACTCCGGGTGGTTGTGGTAGTCATCCTGATATTGAAGACCACCAAGTAATGGCAGATCAGCTACTGCCAGTTTTTACAAAACTTTTAAATTCCTAAAAATGAGCCAATATATAGCGAAAGAAGATAGATATGAGAAAATGAATTATAGAAGATGTGGAAAAAGCGGTATTCAACTACCATTGATTTCACTAGGTCTATGGCATAATTTTGGAGATCATGATGATTTTGAAAATGCCAGAAAAATACTTCATACAGCATTCGATAACGGAATAACTCATTTTGATTTAGCCAATAATTATGGACCGCCTTATGGTTCTGCTGAAGCTAATTTCGGTAAGATTTTGAAACAGGATTTTAGTGCCTACAGAGATGAATTGATTATATCATCCAAAGCAGGATGGGATATGTGGCCGGGTCCTTACGGTAATTTTGGCTCGAGAAAGTATTTGATTGCCAGTTTGGATCAATCACTTAAGCGAATGGGGCTTGATTACGTGGATATATTTTACCATCACCGTCCTGATCCTGATACTCCTTTGGAAGAAACTATGCGTGCTTTAGATCATATAGTTAGATCAGGAAAAGCATTGTATATAGGGATTTCGCAATATAATGCGGAGGAATCCCAAAGAGCTATACAGATGCTGAAAGATATGGGCACACCCTTACTTATACATCAGCCACGCTATAGCATGCTCGACAGGTGGGTGGAAGATGGCCTTTTAGAAGTTTTAGGTAATCAGGGAGTTGGTAGTATTGCTTTCTCCCCACTAGAGCAAGGTATTTTATCAGATAAATACCTAAATGGCATACCTAAGGACTCCAGAGCAGCAAAAGAAGGCACCTATTTAAATAGTGATAGAATTACTTCTGAGCTAATAAATAAAGTGCAAAAGTTGAATATGATCGCTAAAAAACGAGGACAAAGTTTAGCACAAATGGCAATTGCATGGCTTTTAAAAGATGAAAGAATAAGTACAGTACTCGTAGGGGTGAGCAAGCCAGAACAGCTTTTAGATAATATAAACGCAACTAAAAATACTCTTTTTAGCAAAGAAGAGTTAGCTGCTATAGAAGAAATACTCATGTAAATTTTATTTGTGATGAAATCCTTTTTTATAAATTTCCTGATTTTAATAATGTATAGTTCCATTAGCTATTCCAACATCCACATGCCGGCTATTTTCAGTGATAATATGGTGCTGCAAAGAAATGCTGAGGTGAAAATTTGGGGTTGGGCCAAAGCATTAGAGCCAGTTACTTTAAAAACATCCTGGAGTGAAGAAATATTTATAACCAAGGCAAATAATCAGGCTTACTGGGAAATTACTTTTAAAACACCGGATATCAGAGAGCCTCAGGAAATTACATTGAATGGCTATAATGAAGTGAAAATCAGTAATATTTTATTGGGGGAAGTTTGGCTTTTGTCAGGACAATCCAATATGGAATGGAGCTTTAATTCCGGAATACTACATAAAGAGGAAGCTTTAAAAAATGTTGATAATAACCAGATTCGTTTCTTTTCAGTGGTGCAACAAAGCGCAGAATTTCCTCAAAACGACTTAAAAGGAAGCTGGGAGATTAGTACTGTTGAAAGTATGAAAAATTTCAGTGCCATAGGGCATTTTTTTGGTCAGAAATTACATACTGAATTGGAGGGAATACCCATTGGGTTAATTAATTCCAGCTGGGGTGGAACTCCTGCGAAGCATGGATGCCAAGGGGAAGTTTTGAGGAAGATTCAGTATTAGTGAACGCAGCTCAATTATTGAAGGAAGTACCATGGGGACCTCATGAGCCAGCTAGAATATTTAATGCAATGATATCGCCTCTTGTTCCTTTTCAAATTAGAGGAGTTTTATGGTACCAAGGTGAATCCAATACCGATAATGCAGTTCATTATGAAATGATCTTTGCTGAATTAATTAAATCATGGAGAGGCCAGTGGTACAATGAGTTTCCATTCTACTTTGCTCAGATAGCACCCTATGATTATGGTGAGGGATATAATGGAGTGATTGTCAGAGATGCACAAAGGAGAGTTTTAAAGTTGCCAAAAACTGGCATGGTAATGACTTCTGATATTGGTAATATCAAAGATATCCACCCCAGAAATAAAAGAGATGTAGGCTTAAGATTTGCTAGTTTAGTTTTGAAGGAGGTATATGGTAAAGAGGGAAGTCCTTATGCTCCAATGTTTGATAAATTGGTAATTAATAAAAAGAGCATTAAAGTCCATTTTAATAATGCTATAGGTTTAAAAGTTGATTCTAAAAATGCTGATTCTCAATTTGAAGTAGCTGGAAGAGATAGGACTTATAAGAAGGTTTCTTTTAAAATAAATGGTGATCAGGTAGTTTTAGACACCTCAGGAATAAGTAATCCACAATTTGTAAGATTTGGGTGGTCTAATACTTGTGAATCAAATTTGATGAATAAGGAAGGTTTGCCCGCCTCTAGTTTTATTACTGAATAAATGGGGTAATGGAATTATTTACCTCCACCTGTAACTTAATATTTTTATAGGAGTTAAAAAGTTTTTAATCCTCTACTATTGAGGGAATTTTTAATTTCACCCTTATTTTTTCCATTATGAGATATTTATATCCTGTTGTATTAGTATTATTGATTATTTGGGCAATAGGTCTTTTTATCTATAGTATTGGCGTAATTATCCACTTATTGCTAGTATTAGCAGTCATTTTCCTACTTATTAAGTGGTTTTATAGAAGTAAAACCACTAATAAACCATAATCGCAATAGTTTTTTTTGAATAAGTTAGTTTATTCTAAAGCTCCCTATCCAAAGTTTCACCTTCAAATAAAGATTCTACGCGAGTAGCATTTAAGCCTTTGCCCTGGAGATATTTACTAAATACATCGGAATAGCCATGTGTGGCATAAATATGCTCAGCGCCTGTAGCTTCTACAGCTTTCAATAAACCGTTCCAGTCTGCATGGTCGGACAATACAAAACCTCTGTCTGCTGCTTTTCTTCTGCGGGTACCGCGCATCATCATCCAGCCCGATGCAATGCCGGTAGAGTAGGGTTGAAATTTTTTCATCCAAGGGGTGCCAATGGAAGCTGGTGTAGCAATCACTAAACTGCCTTCCAAATCTTTCTTGGAGGTTTCGCTTTCACTACTTCGGTGGCAGGATAAAAATATAATTGTGCTTAAGAAAAAAACAAAATATAGCCTATAGATGGGTATTTTAGTTATATAAAAAATAGCGATACAATTATCATTGCACCGCTATTTCTGTAGAATACCTTATTCAATTAACTCCGCATTTTTGTAATCTTCTGAATTAATTATATATGTGTATACAAAAATATCTTCTTCTTTCTCCATATAATAGCCATAACAATTGTCTGTAGGAGATTGAATGATAGATTTGTCAGAACATTCCGGATAAGGAAAGGACTCAAATACTTGACGGTAATTGTCATCAAAAATGATTTCTCCGTATGATGCATTGTCTGACCACCCAACATTGCAGTAATCATAAGGGGGACCTTCACATATTCCTTTAATATCCAGACTTCCCCATGGATCGATGGCATAAAAAAGCGTATCTTCTGAAAGGATCCTAATTTCCAGACTGTACTTTGTCATATTTACAATTCTTCTGATTGTTTCTCTCTCACTACTTTGGTGGCAGGAAAAAAGAAAAATTGAACTTGCGATAAAAAGTAATAGATACCTCATTGGGTCATAAATTAAGTTTTAATATAAAATAGCGATACAAATATCATTGTACCGCTATTTCGGTCGAATATCTTATTCAATTAACTCTGCATTTCTGTAATCTTCATAAGTGACTTGATAGGAATGAACGAAAATATCTTCTTCTTTCTCAAAATTATACCCATAACAATTACCGTCCGGTGGTTGAATGATAGATTTATCTGAACAATCCGGGTAGGGAAAATACTCAAATATTTGCTTATAATTCGCATTAAAAATAATCTCCCCATACTCTGCAGTTTCGCGCCATCCTACATTACAAAATCTGTCGGGCGGTCCATAGCAAACACCTTTAATATCCAGACTTCCCCATGGGGCGATAGCATAAAAAAGTGTATCTTCAGAAAGAATTTTAATTTCCAGACTATACTCAGTCATATTTATAATTCTCCTGATGGTCTCTATTTCACTACTTTTGTCGCAGGAGAAAAGAAGAATTGAACTTGCGAGTAAAATAATTAATCTTTTCATTAGTGATTTTTTCTAATATCATCGTAAAATATAAATACATCGTTTAAACCCGATGAGGTTGTGTTCGTATTTTTTTCTCGTAGGTAATTAGTAATGCCATCAAGATCTGTCCTCCAGTTAAGTGCAGTTTGTATTTGTTCTAAAGTGTAACCTCTAACTTCATCATTAGCCCGTTGTGTACTATTTCCATTGTCCTTGCTTTGATTTGTATTATCTATTAAATCAATAAAAAATGGAGTATACTGCCAATCATTATTATCGGTGCCAATTATTTGTGTTCTAGATCTATCTACCATTCTTGCAACTCTAAGAGGATAGTACGGTTTAGTAAAATAGTATTCTACAGCTTCTGCCCAACTTTCATTGACAATGCCTAAACTTAAAATGGCATTTGTCGGGGATTTAAGAAAATGTGAGACATGACCTAGTTCATGCATGACTATACTGTAAATTTCAGGTGTGTTTCTTCTGGCACCATCGCTAAATCTAGTAAAGATTTTCACATCATTCTGATATAAAATTTGTGTCGCCAGTATAGGTATATGTCGGGAAACACCAAAGGCGTTGTTTGTGCCATTTTTATAAACTGGCCTCACTTTAGCTGTCACCAGTACACCCGGCAGTTTAATTCTATGTGAATTAGCCTGAACTCTAAAGTGATAAATGGCATTTAAAATGGTAGCACAGTTCCAGGGTTCAGATTCATTGGCAAATGGAATATTGAGATTCCATGCACTCCCTGATTTAGGTCCATTAAAATTTACAGAAAAACCTATGCTATTGGTAACTTTATGACCCGCTGTTTCAAATTCTAAAGAGTAATTAACGTCTCCTCTAAATTCTTTAGTCATGTTAAAAGTACCAGTACTAACACTAGTATTATCTGAATCCCATTTTAATAGACGCCTTGCACGAACTCTACAGTATCGAACAGGTACATCTCCTTGATCAATATTTCCTGTTCTTTCTTCCACCATGATTTTGCCCCATGGCTTCCATTTGCTCATCGCGCTTCTTTCCGCAGCTTTGTTATCTGCTAAATTGTTCGTAATTCTCATGGCTTCCCATTCTAAATCATCCCATAATGCTTTGTTCACCCTGCTAGAGTACGTTTCATCATTGTCTTCTAACATAAATAAGTCAGATAAGATTTCATATTGTACATCAGGAAAGTTATAATCAACTTTAACCACTGTATATTGCCAGGTAGGTACGTTTTCGGATAAAGAAGGATCATGATACCAATTACCTAATTCCGCTAGTTCGTAGAGTAAGGGGTAATCGAATAAAACCAACGTAGTATCTTGATCCAATTTATTTACATCAGAGGTATCCTTTGGTAAAAACCTTACATAATAATGTGTAGTGGAAATTGTTAGGCCATCTGTATTTCTAGCGTTTTTTTGTAAATTTGCTAGTGCTTTTTCCATATTGGAAATGCTATATGGATTTTCAAGTTCTTTTCCCAAAACAAGTGCAGTTCCTTGTTGTGGTTCAAATTCAGAAATATTAGTTTCTATTTCATTAATTTCATCCTTAGAGCAGGAGGCCAGGGCTACTAACCCTATAATCATCCCGATTACCAGATTATTTTTGAGGTTGTTTATCATTCTTATACAAAAGAATATTTTACAAACGTAGACTAAAATAATTATATATGCTAATATTATTTTTAGCACAAAAAATAAATTATTTCCCTTATTTTTTTCGGTTTAAAGCTCCCTATCCAAACTTTCACCTTCAAATAAAGATTCTACGCGAGTAGCATTTAAGCCTTTGCCTTGAAGATATTTGCTAAATACATCAGAATAGCCGTGTGTGGCATAAATATGCTCAGCACCTGTAGCTTCTACCGCTTTTAGTAATCCATTCCAGTCCGCATGATCTGATAATACAAAGCCTCTGTCGGCTGCTTTTCTTCTGCGGGTACCGCGCATCATCATCCAGCCCGATGCAATGCCGGTAGAGTAGGGTTGAAATTTTTTCATCCAGGGGGTGCCAATGGAAGCTGGTGTAGCAATCACTAAACTGCCTTCCAAATCTTTCTTGGAGGTTTCTTTGGAGACACGGGTAGTTGCCGGTAAATCTAATCCACTGTTTCTTAATACTTCATTCACATTTTCTACCGCTCCGTGGGTGAAAATTTTACCTAAACCGGTATTAATATTTTTTAATATTCTTTGGGCTTTGCCTAAGGCATAGGCAAAAATTACTGAGGTTTTTCCGGCCTCCTGATTAGATTTCCACCATTTGTTCATTTCATCAAATACTGTTTCCTGCGATTCCCATCGATAGATAGGTAGGCCAAAAGTAGATTCAGTAACAAATTCATGACATTTTACTGACTCAAATGCCTCGCTTAATCCATCATCTTCTATTTTGTAATCACCAGATACAACACAAATATGACCCTTATACTCCATTCTAACTTGCGCGGAACCGGGTATATGGCCGGCAGGGTGAAAACTTACTTTTACCCCATTCATAATTATTTCCTGCCCGTAGTTCACGGTTTCCAGCTGAATATGCTCACCTAGCCTTTGTTTCATAATAGGCCCAGATAAATGCTGTGCTAAATAATGTTTATGGTTGGGTCTTGAGTGGTCTGCATGCGCATGAGTTATTACTGCCTTGTTTACAGGTTTCCATGGGTCCACATAAAAATCTCCTTGTTTACAGTAAATGCCTGAATCAGTGAATTGAATAAGTGAATGCATACTGCAGAAACGACCCTTATGCAGGATTGTTTATGCTTATTTTGCGAATGATTTCATGCAGTATATGAAGATCTTCTGTAGATAAATTTTGAAAATAAGCCTCCATTTCTGAATCAATAACAGGTTTGGCCTGCTCCACCAAGGATCTCCCAATTTCAGTCAATTGTATTTCCGTATTTCTCTTATCAAATTTTTGTTTAGTTCTTTCAATATAGCCCTTTTCGTACATTCGGTGTGCAATCCGAGAAATATCCGGCATCGTTTCACTCATTTTGTCACGTACCTTATTCATATTAAGCGTATCAGGGTAATGATCGTGTAGAATATTTAAAACTTCATATTGTTGACGAGTAATATCGAAAGGCTTTAATTTTTGAGCTATTTGATAACTTAAAGAATGCTGGCACTTTAAGATACTTGCAAAAGCCTCTTGAATAGTGGGTTCTTTTTCGTAAGTAAGGTGCATATTTGGATGAATAAGGTGTTATTACCGATTAAATATTTAAAATTAACGATAAAAATTTAGGAATACGATATAATATCTCCCAAAACCTTACACTTCATTTCTGTTTCCAGCCACTCGTTTTCTGGTTCCGAATCTTCCGTAATTCCTGCACCTGCATAAAATACAATTGTATTTGCAGTGAATTGACAGCATCTCAAATTGACGTAAATTTGGCTTTTTTCATACATCTGTACGGGGCCAAGAAATCCGCTAAAATAACTCCTTTCATGTTTTTCATTTTTATTTAGAAATTCCAGGGATGGAGTTTTGGGCATTCCACAAACTGCTGAAGTAGGATGTAATAATTTTAGCATCACCGAAGCCAACTCCGGAAAATTAAGGGCCTTGATATCTACTTTATAGGTGGTTTTAAGGTGTAGTAAATTGCCTGCCTGAATGGTTTTAGGGCCAATTTCCTCGTATTCCCGTAATCTGATCTTTTTAAAACAGTTAATGATATAGCGAGAGACGTAAGCTTGCTCTTCAATCTCTTTTTGAGTCCAGGCAGTATGAGCCACATTATTTTCAGTTTTAACTTGAGTACCCGCTAAAGCAACAGTCTTAAAATAATTGTTTTTATGGGTTTCAATTAATATTTCCGGACTGGCACCAAGCCATAATCCTGATTGGGGAGAGAAAGTTAGACTTACAAAGGCATCCTTATACCTTTCACATGCCTTTAAATAGGTGGCTGCATAATTAATCTCTTCCTTATTAGGTACAACCTTAATCTTAGAGGGTACTATCTTAAAAACTTCTTCCCGTTTTATAGCTGATATGCCTTCTTCTACATTGTTAATATAATCTTGCTTTGAGGTAGAAGTTAAAGTCGGAAATTCTTTTAAGTTTACTTGTATGTTAGGTTCACGGGTAGTTTTAATTATTTCGTTTTCAAGAGATTCACTTAAGCTTTCCCAATCAATAACTACTTCCTCTTTTTCTGCTTCAGATAAATTATTAAGTTCAAATTTACCTTTAATATCTGCTTTAAAATGTAGGTTTTTTTGGTTTCCTGCCTGGAAAGGAGCTAATATAAAACCAGACTGAAGATTATCTAATTCCACCTCTTCGATAACGGTTCCACCATCCATATCAGTTAGAATATGCACTGTATTATCCTGAGGTAATTTCCATATAGCTAGCCCTGACCCTTTAAGCTGAGCAAAACTTAATAATTTATTTACGAGTGTTGCAGGTGATATCTTTCCTTCAATCCTTGTATTAAGTAGCTTATTTTCCAAATTTATTTCTTTAATACTGCCATTGTAATACGGCTTATACACACTAATTGTTCTTTTTCATTAATTATTTCTATGCTCCAAACCTGAGTAGTTTTACCAATATGAATAGGCGATGTGCGTCCATAAACCCATCCTGTAGTAATGCCCCTAATGTGATTGGCATTAATCTCCAACCCTACACAATAATGTGTATCAGAATCTACCATTAGCATACCAGCAACGCTACCTAAGGTTTCAGCCAAAACAACTGAAGCACCTCCATGTAACAAGCCATAGGGCTGATGTGTTCTTTTATCTACAGGCATTTTTGCAATGAGATAGTTATCACCAATTTCAGTGAATTCCATTCCAAGCACCTCTGAAATAGTATTTTTACCCATTTCGTTTAAAGAGGCTATATCTGGTTTTACTAAAAAATTTTTACTCATAATTTCTAAGTTTTATTTGGCATTCACTAATTTGCACTGAAAATTACACAATACCTTTCAATTTTGAACAAATCCTTTAAGTTTTGATTTTTTAAAGAAACATATTAGCATGGTAAAAAATTTATATATTGTAAGGCATGGCCAAACAGAATACAACCTGAAAGGTATAGTTCAAGGCAGTGGAGTGGATTCTTCTTTGAATGAAACCGGTCAAAATCAGGCCCAATTGTTTTATAATGCCTATAAAGATTATCCTTTTGATAAACTTTATATCTCTACATTAAAAAGAACGATGGAATCTACTCAAGGATTTATTGCTGATGGATTACCTTACGAAAAACTTTCCGGACTAAATGAAATTAGTTGGGGAAATAGAGAAGGGCAACCTTTTACTCCCGAAGAAAATAAATATTACTATGCCATGTTGGATAGATGGCAAATGGGGGAGACTGCTTTACCTGTAGAGGATGGCGAATCTCCTGATCAGGTAGCCATGAGACAAATAGATGCAATGAATTATATTATGAGCAAGGAGAATGAGAAAGATGTGCTTATCTGTATGCATGGAAGAGCTATGCGGATTCTTTTATGCCAACTTTTTAACTATTCTCTCCGTAATATGGATCTTTTTGAGCATCACAATTTGGGTGTTTATCATGTGCGGCACACCGGTACTATGTTTCAATTAATAAAATATAATGATTTAACGCATTTGAAGTTAGGTAAATAAGTTTTGAGGTGCTTCGGTTTATCTACATTTAGGGCTAGTATATTATTACAATTTGGGTTTAAAATATTAACAGACCACTAATAAAAATTAAACTACCCAAAAGAAGCGCAAAAAAACTAAAAGGCAATATATCCTTTGCTTTAAGTTGCGTAATCCCAAGTAGTGGCAAAGCCCAAAAAGGTTGAAGCATATTGGTAATCTGATCTCCATAAGCCAGTGCCATTACAATTTTGGGTAGAGGGATATTAAGTTCTTTTGCAGCTTCTATCACAATAGGCCCTTGAACTGCCCATTGTCCG
>JBBSPJ010000019.1:0-23386 GCA_038258905.1 Cytophagales bacterium | reverse complement strand
TGGATAAATTTTGCTAAAGGTTCTAATTTTGTAATGTCTTCATCAATTATCACTATCCTTTTCATTGCAGTTAACTCATGAAGTTGCTTACCGGAAGGAGGATTATCGATACTCATTTGTAATCGAAATATTTGTTGCCATTCGGTAGCCAGGCTATTCCACCAGGAGCTGTGGCCTTCATTATCATAAATTACTACTACATCGTTATTTATTTGACTAAGAAAATCCTTCACGGCCGACTTATCGATGTTATTTTTATCTACATTAAGCAATTTTAGACTCTTAACCCTACTTAATTTCAATATTTGATCTGCATTTACCCTACTTTGAGAAATATTTAATACGTTTAATTTCTTAAAAGATAATACCGGATCAAGGCTGGTAATTGATGTTTCAGATGCAATTAAATGAGTAATACTATTTAAGCTACTGAGCGGATCTAAACTGCTGATTCCGTTATTTGATATATTCAAATACCGCAATCTCGAGAATTTTTTTAAAGCAAATAACTCTGTAATTGCGCTATTTTCCAGATTAAGACTATCTGTTAATAGCAACTTTGTTAAATTTTCTTTTCCGGGTATATTATTTGAGGAATAAGGCATGTATTTTTTAAAAGCATTTTTCCATTCAGGAGAAAGGGAGGCAAACCAGGCAGAAAGTTCCTCAGAATTAATAATAATTAACACGCCAGGGTTGGCATCCGTAAAATCATTCGCTTTTTCAGCACTAATAAAAGTATTATCTGCATAAATCTTTTCTAATGTTTTAATCGATTGGAGTGGAGTTAAACTTACCACTTGAGTATTACTAATATTTAAAGATTTAAGGGCCTTGTAATCCGCAAGAGGTGCTAGATTTGATACAGCAGTGAAATTTAAATCTAATATTTGTAAAGTATTAGGACTTAAGGTTGCAGTAACTTCCTTTATATTTGTGCGGGATAAATTCAATTCTTTTAACTGATTTAAGGATTGAATGGCCTTTAATTGATTAAAAAAAGATTCACTAAGATCTAGCTTTTCTAATTTTGAAAAATTTTCTAATACTTCAAACTGAGTAAGGTTAGCTCCTTTAAGAGATAAATTTTTAAGCTGATTTAAGTTGAGTAAATCATCAATATTAGTTACTTGGGTGAAACTGATATCTAGATCCTCCATCTTTTCAGCATAGCGCAAAAAACTAATATCGCTGATGGCAGTGTTAGAAATATTCAGCTTCTTTATTTCAGTAAGGCTACTAAGGGGTGATATATCTTGTATTTTGGTATTACTGAGATTAATTGACTTAAGATCTACTAACATAGTGAGAGGCTCAATACCCACAATAAAAGTATTGCCAGAAAGATCTATTGAATCAAGTGCCGCTATTTGATTGAGCTGAGAGAGGCTTACACTATCCTCAGATAACTTTAATTTCTCCTTAAATATAGTTTTCCAACCGTAAGATAAACTATTCCACCACTCCTTAAGCGCTTCATCTCTACTCACTTTAGTCGTGTAGATGCTGGCTATTTGAAGTTCATCTGTTTCAGAGTTAAGGTTTATCTCAATAAACCTTTTTTTAGTGTTTAAGATAGATTCGCCTTCTAAACCTACCCCCTTAAGAGTTCTGTTGAGTGTTACTTTAAAAGACAATTCACCATTTTCTCTTAAAAATGGTTCAACTTCTTTTATATCAAAATCAAACTTCACCTGTTTGAAAAAGAAGTCTATATCTTTTAAATAGGCTGTAATGTCCTTATTGATTAAAACCTTTCTATTTTCGGTTAAATCATCTTCAACCTGAACCTTGGCATCTTTAAAGATTTTTTTATAGCTTTCTCTTATAATAACATCTTTATCTCTGTTACTACTTTTTTCATTGCCTAGTGTATTTAACAGAAACCCTAAAAACCGAACCTGATCCTCTGCTTTTGATTGATAGCTTCTCACCTGTTGCTCACTATAATCACCTAATTTCTGAGCGTTTATTGAATTGGTTAGGAAAACAAAAAATAAGGTTAATGCAGTAAATACTATAATTTTATAATTCATCATAAATTAATGATTTTAATGCGGGTATTTCTTCAGGTTTAATTTCAGTTAAGTCAGATATTAGCCAACCTGTATTGTATCCGGGTCTATTATATTCAGTAATCTGGAAATACCATCCTTCGCACTGAAAAAAATGAAATTTAACTTCCTGAACGGTTTTAAAAGAAAGCTTTTTATTAGCTAACTCATATAAAAATATAGATAAATGATCCGCCTGAAAGTCCTTTCCGGTAAAATCAACTCCATTGCTATTCCTGAATGATTTATGCAAATTCATAAAATCTAATTCATGGCTCATAGGGTGAAGAAAATTAGATTCAGTATTCACATTTTTTTCAAAAAACTGTTTATAAGAATCAGTACTTACCTTTTCTAACACCCAGGCAAATCCTTGTCCCTGCTCTTGAATTTTAAAGTATAAAATAATATTTTCTTCTTTATTACCTCTCTTAAAAATTGCATTTGTCTCAGCAAACCACTGTTCTTTATGAAAATTTAGGTATTGTGGATTGCGCTTATCAGTTATATCAGAAATAAACTTTTTCTTCAAATCAGTAGAAATACTATTGTTCTCCTGATCAAATAACATAGATAAATAATTCTTTCTAAGATTTACTGCTCTGTAATTAGGATCATTCGGATAGTATCTATTCCCTTTTTGATCCTCTTCTCCATTAAATCGTCTAAAAAATTGATTTACTTGTTTGGTGGAAGCATAAAGATGAGATTCATCCATATTTCCGGCTTCCTGCTGTATTTGAGCAGGAAGCACGGAAGAGGATAAAATTAAAATACTTATAAAAAGGAATCGTATCATGCAGAAGTTTCTGTCACACGGATATCACCTAGCATCACATCCCAGAACTCGATGGTTCGGCCTGCAATTTGTGTTTTTTTCTTTTCAACGTAAATAGTAATGTCCTTCTTAGTAGTGTCTTTGTAGTTTAATCCATCATCAGAAGTTCCTTCAAATCGTTGATAAACTGTTACAACCCCCACATATTTTCCATCAGGTTGTTTTTCGAGGTCGCTAATGTAGTGAATATCGTACCAGTCAATTTTAACTTTATCATAATTTAAAGCCATTAACCTCTCAAAATACTCTCTTACTTTATAATAAGTAATTTCTTTAGTAGTAATAGAAGAAACACCCATTTCACTGTCTTCGGCAAATAATTCTCCTGCCCTATCCATTACTCTGGTTGCTTCGGAATAAGCAGTTTGTTTATCACCTATTATGCTTATGTATTTACTCAAATCACGCACTTTTTCCAGCGCCAATGAATCAATTGCCTGTTTCCTTTGAGGAGATATGTCGACACTTTGTGCCATAATTTCAGTTGAAAACCCTATCAATAGGATTCCTAAAATTAAATTCTTAATTGTTATTAAATTGAATGATTTCATTTTGTTATTAATTTACGTGAACAATGAATTATTTCCTGATTAATTCCAAAGTGGTAATTTTACCATTGGCATTCGTCTCAACATCATAAATTCTGTTAAGATTTTTACCTTGATCTTTCAGGTAATTCATGTAATTAAGTATAGTAGTTGGTTCATCATAATCTTTTATACCATCGGCTGACTCATGAATGATGATTAAAACGGGAACATCTGCTGATGCAAACATTGATTTTGCTTCATTCATGTTTCTATTCGCTGCTGTAACGTTATCAGAACTGGCTGCAATGGCATTAAAATAATTATTGAGCCTTGTATCCATCGCTTCACGAGTGGTTTCCACCCTAACAGGTGTTTTTGGAGACTCTGGAGTTTCTTTAACCGCTACCTCTGTTATCGGTGGATTCTCTTTTGCTGATTTATCAGCCGCTTTCTTACTACTCTTACAAGCAAATAAGCCTGCGCTTAAAAATAAACATAAGGCTGTTAGCCTAAAAAATGATTTTACTCTATTCATTTCACAAAACTGTTTAGTACAAGGCTATAAACGTAAAATTCTACAAATGTTATGTTAATCGGTTAATATTTATGATCCATCGTTAAATAGGGATGATTAATGGAGTATTGTATATTACAAAAATAAAGTTTACACACTTAAAACTCAACTAGATTATCAGAAATGAAATTTTCTAAAAAATCAACTTTCGTAAACATTTGACCGTATGTGTGAAAAATATAATTCTATTTTTTTTAAAAGCAGTAAATTGCATGCAATAATTTTTTGAACTCAATTAATTTAAACAATGAAAAAGACTACCAACTTGCAAAACCTTGAAAAAGTACCCAATGATAAATTATGGTCTAAAGCTTTCTTTATTAAAACCTTACTGAACGGGTTACTTTTAATATTACCTACTATTATTATATTATTTTTACTCTCACTTATTTTCAAATTTGTATTTAATATAGTTGCTCCCATCAGCTCAATAATAGATCAAAATTCTGACTCGCATGCTTGGTTTATAAATGTACTAGCCTTACTTATTCTTATTGCTCTCATTTTTATTATTGGTTTAATTATGAGAGATGCAAGAGGTAAGAAGTCATTTAAATCTTTTGAAGATAAATATTTATTACAAATACCTCTATACTCTACCCTGCAGGAAACAGTAGCACAATTTTCGGGACTTAAAAAAATGCCTTTCAGTCAGGTAGTTTTAGTAGACGCCTACAATACCGGAGTTCTTTTAACAGGGTTTGTTACAGAAAAAGTGACGGATGGTATTTATACAGTATTTGTACCCACTGCACCTAATCCCATGAATGGTAATATTTACCATGTTCCGACTGCCCAATTAAAATTCTTAGAAATTGAACCTGAAAAAGCCATGCGCTCTATAGTGGGGATGGGAACGGGTTCTACGGTATTATTTGCGGCTGTAGACAGAGTTCAGGAGGATTAGCATTGTAATTAAATTGCTAAAGAGTTGATTTGGGGAAATACATTGTTTTCGGAATACCCTATATTTGCAGTTTTATAGATGAAAATTAAATCCTAATAATGAAATATTTAATAGTTGGGCTAGGTAACATAGGGCCTGAATATGAAATTACGCGGCATAATATTGGTTTCTTAACATTAGATAGGTTAGCTGATAGTCAGAAAGTGAGTTTTGAAACCTTGAAATTGGCTATGAAAAGCGAGTTCAAATATAAAGGGAGGCAGATTCATTTAATAAAGCCAACAACCTATATGAATCTTTCCGGAAAAGCAGTAAATTATTGGATGCAGGAATTAAAAATACCTAAAGAAAATATTTTAGTGATAACGGATGATATTGCCCTCCCTTTTGCGAAATTACGAATGCGAGCAAAAGGGTCTGCTGCCGGCCATAATGGATTAAAGGATATAGAAAATATAACTGGTGGGCAAAATTATGCCCGGCTAAAATTTGGTGTAGGTGATAACTTTCATAAAGGTGGTCAGGTAGATTATGTTTTGAGCCCTTTTACACAACAGGAATTTGAGGAATTGCCCTTTGCAATGGATAAAGCATGTGATATGGTATTAGCATTTACAACTATTGGTGTTAATATGACCATGAGCCAGTTTAATGATTGAAATAGTTTTTTACAATAAAACGTCTTTGCGAGGAAAGAAGCAATCTTTCAAAATTGAAGATCATACTCATTAGAAAGCATTACTAATTTCGGCTAAAGCCAAAAGGCTGGTCTCGCCAAGCCGCAATGGCGCAACTGCCCGCAAAGAGAGAAAAAAAAGGAATTTACTTTAAGGTTATTTATTTACAGAATTTCTTTATTGGTCTTTTTTAATGCAAAGCATACCTTTTACTTCAATACTGACGATAAATGACAGCATCCGATACTTTGATCCTCTGCGCCTCTGCGAGAAAAAACCTCGCTTTAGCGAGCATATAAAAAGCCTACGGCTTCAATAATTTTGGCTAAAGCCGAAGTGGCTGGTCTCGCAGACCTGTCCCGATAGCATCGGGAGCCGCCATCCTGCCTGTCGGCAGACAGGGGCGCAATGGCCCGCAGAGAAAAGGAAATTTCTTCCAAAGAAATTTAAGATAGCCATATTCATCTTTCTTTTTTTCTTAAATGCGAAGCATTCCTTTGTGCCCCTGCTTGCTGCAGGCAGGTTTGAGTCTCCGTGGTTAACCCCTCGCTTTAGAGAGCCATTAAAAGCCTAAGTTTTATTTCGGCTAAAGCCAAGTGGCTGGTCTACCGATGACGTGTTTAAGATCGTCATCTAATTTTGTTCGTTTTATTCTAAAAATGTGAGGTCTCGCAATGACGAAAATTTTAAGACCACAAAAAATTAAAATTCGTTACTAATCCTTTCAATCAAATTTTTGATTGAAAGCTTTTCCTTCTGTGGGAGTTTCTATTACAATAAATTCATGCTTACTGGCAGCGTGACAAGCATTACAGGACTGCATTAAAAGTTGGTATGAACTATCAAATGCAGCTTTATCTTTAATTTCAATTGCTTTTTCAACTTCTTCAAAAGCAGGATTAGTCATTTTAGCTACCATGGCGCTTACTGCAAAACCCTCATCAATCACTTTAGCATCTTCAATTTCCTCAATAGTTTCCTCCAATTCGTGAGCATAAAATTTTGAGAGTGTCCAGTTTTCATTCATTCCCGCCCAGTATAATTTATGGCTGTAGCGCTGCATATACCCCATGGCTTTAGCCACTTCATAGTCGCTTTCTTCTGTTTGAGCCATTTCTTGTTCAACTTCAGGTGATTCAAAAGTTTCTAAAGAACTATTTAACTGACCAATACTGATAATATTCATCACAGCTAAAACAATAGCTATTAAAGCAATAATAAGGGTAATTGTATTTTTATTCATATCAACAAACTATTTTTATTTAGATTAAACAAATATATGTGTTATTGTAGAAACTTTAAAATATTAATAAAATTTACTTACCTAATTTTCTTATGTATAAAAGAAAATTATATATTTGTAACATGAGCAATCAGAATTTAATAAAAGGAAGTTTATCGACCATAGTTTTACATCTATTATCAGAAAATAGTGAGATGTATGGTTATGAAATAACTCAAAAGGTGAAGGACCTCACTAAAAACGATATTAAGATAACAGAGGGAGCCCTCTACCCCACTTTGCATAAATTAGAAGCTGAGGGGCTTTTGACTACAGAAAGCAGAATTGTAGATAATAGAGTAAGAAAATACTACCGTCTAACGGAAAACGGCACTAAAGAAACAGCTCATAAAATGGCTGAGCTAGAGGAGTTTTTGGGCAATCTGCAAAAAATTTTCAACATGAAACTAAACCCTGGTATATGAGAACGCTTACTGAAGACCAAAGGAATTTACTCAAAACTCACCTAAGCAAAACATATATTGAGTATGTAGAGCTTTACGATGAGATATATGATCACTATGCCAGTGCATATGAGCAGGGTGAAAATGATTTTGAATCTGTACTCAATAATTTAGATGAGCAATTTACTAAGGAGTATATTAACGACAATAAAACTAAATTATCAAAAAACATCTATAAAAAAGTGTTAGCACTTTACAAAAAAGAAGCGATAGCTTTCTTGTTGTGGCCTCAGATAATAATATCTGTGCTGGCTGTTGCAATCATAATGTTCTTAGTCTATTTATTACCCTATTCAACTTTTTTATATTACGTCCTGATACCAGCTATGCTATTATCTTTGTTTCCTTACCTTTATTTTTCTATCCAAATCCACAGAAAACTTATTCTGCCTCTTAATCTTAAGAGTGCATCCTATGAGGCAACGAATAAAATAGGATCTGTAGTAGTTATTGCATTTAACTTTTTAAATTTTATTTCAATAATCGTAAGAGATAATACAAGTGACTCAAATAATCCTTACATTTTAGGTGTTTCGGTGCTACTTTTTGGTTGGTATAGTGTTATAACATTAAAAGTGTTTAAGCAAAGAATAAAACATCAATTAGCATGAAGTTAACCACATTGCAAAAAGAATCTTTAGCTGAGCATATTGCTAAAAAACCTATTAAATATATTGAACTATACAATGAACTATATGATCATTATGCTACTGCTTGTGAAGAAGGTGATAAAAGTTTTGAAGTTACTTTAGCGATACTTGATGATCAATTTAATGATGATGAGGTGAAAGCAATAAATAAAAGACTTTATAAAAAAACTAAAAAGTCTGTTAGCTCAATTTATTGGATGGAGTTGAAAAATTTTTGGCGCTGGCCAAAAATAGTAGGTACTTTAACTTTCATTATATTTGGCTTTGCACTTACAGAATTATTTGCTATTAAATCAATTATATGGTATGTAATAATACCAATTTTAATTTTAAATGCAGGTATAATTCTTTATGGGTTGTATCTAAGTCGAAATAAACTATATGGTAATAAGAAATTTCAATCTGCACATCTTGACGTAAGTCATTTCTATTTGAGTTTTCCAATGCATTTTTTCAATTTATCCATCTTAATACCTACAATATTTAAAGACTTTGAAGCTTTGGGAATAAATTTTTTTGAGCAATATCCCTTAATTATCTTTATTTTAATGATTTTAATTAATACTTCAGCTATAGTTGGATGGAAGGTATTTAAAAGCAAAATCAAAGTGCAATATTTATGAAGCTTTCCTTAACTCAAATCAACCACATAAAAAGTAGAATTGAAAAGAAAGGCTTTAAATACCTGGATGTACAAGCTGAAATTATAGATCACATGGCTTCTGCTATTGAAGATAAAATCTCAGATAATCCAACTCTAAGTGTAGATGAGGCTTATGATTTAACTTATGCTGAATTAGGAATTTTCGCTTTTAGCAATTTTGAAGAATCTATCACTAAAAAAATCAAATCTGAGCTCTTTCATTCATTTTTGAGAAAATTAAAAAATCTTATTTTGAGTTTCTTTATCTTCATACCCATTGCACTGTCTGTATTGGCCTATAGATTGCAAAATAGCTATCCACAGAATTTCTTAACTATATGCTATCTCTTCATGTTCGGATACACTTTTTTTATTGGATTAGCATGGTTGAAAATATATCAAAAGGATAAATTTTTAAAGAAGTATCTTACCTTTAGGATATCTTTCGGAGTTCATTTTTCAATCTCGTATGTGATGTTTTACCTACTTTTCTTTTCAAATAGCTTTTTAACAAATAGTATTTTAAGTGAACCTGCGCTAGTGATATATTTTGCGATATTCGTCCTCTTACATTTAGCACAATTTTATGCGGCAAAGACTATGGTAAATAAGATCAAAAATCTTAATCGCATTGCTGCTTACCCTGAAAAATAATAAAGGTATAGTCGAAAATGAAATAAATTAATATTTTGTTTAAACTTTTAATTTATTTTTTAAACATAATTAACCCTTCCAAGTTAGTTGCGTATATTTACTTTTTCAATTGCAAATAATATATGAAAGTTTCTGTTTTTAGGAAAGAACATTTTAATGCAGCACATAGATTGCATAATCCAAACTGGTCTGATGAGAAGAATCAAAAGATATTTGGAAAGTGTAATAATCCCAATTATCATGGCCATAATTACGATTTATCTGTAAAAGTTACCGGAGAAGTCGATCCGGAAACTGGTTATGTGATGGATGTAAAGGTTTTGAGTGACATCATAAAAGATAAAGTGCTGAATAGATTTGATCACAAGAACTTAAACCTAGATACAAAAGAGTTTGCCTCTTTAAATCCAACAGCTGAAAATATTGTTGTTGTTATTTATAACCTTTTGAAAGAGTCAATTGATAAATCATTAGAACTTAAAGTTCGACTATACGAAACAGAAAGAAATTATGTTGAATACCCAGCAGAATAAGGAAAAATTGGAAGACTTCAGAGCAATAGATGAAATGGGAGACGACCATGCAGGTTCAAGTGCTGAAACGCCTTTAAGACCTGATGCTTTTGAAATGGATGATGATCTCAAGATAGAGATGATTACGAAGCATTTTAAAGAAATCATGCATATTTTAGGAATGGACTTAACAGACGATAGCCTTAAAGGTACACCTGCAAGAGTTGCTAAAATGTATGTTAAAGAAGTTTTTAGTGGCTTAAATCCATTAAATAAACCTAAGCCTAAGCTATTTGAAAATAAATATAAGTACGATCAAATGCTGGTAGAAAAAGATATTACTTTCTACTCACATTGTGAACACCATTTTGTACCTATTTATGGAAAAGCACATGTAGCATATTTCTCTAGTGGAAAGGTAATAGGTTTATCCAAAATTAACAGAATTGTTCAATATTATTCTAAAAGACCACAAGTACAGGAAAGATTAACTGTACAAATCGCAGAGGAATTGAAAAAAGTGATGGAAACTGATAGTGTGGCGGTAGTAATGGATGCATCTCACATGTGCGTTTCGTCACGAGGTGTGGGTGATACTAATAGTAGAACGGGTACTTCCTATTTTGGAGGTAAATTTAATGATGAAGCGACCAGAAGAGAATTTTTGGATTACATCAACAGCCCTGTAAAATAATAACATTTGCAATAGCATAAAAGGAAGCCAGATGGTTTCCTTTTTTTATGCCTAAATTCTAAACAATAGGCTTTTTTAACTGTTTGTTACTTGAATAAAAATTAAGAATATGTCATTTAAAGATAAAAATATTTTAATCATTGGTGCTAGTTCCGGAATTGGTTTAACGTTAGCAAAAAGCTTACAATCTCAGGAAGCAAATTTGTTTTTAGCATCAAGAAACAAACCTGAAATATCAGGTGATTTTACTTACATCAAATTAGATATTGAGGATTTTGATGAGGAATTAGACGAACTACCTTCTGAAATACATGGAGTAGCTTATTGTCCCGGCACTATAAATTTAAAACCTTTCCAGAGATTAAAGGAAGAAGATTTTTTGAACGATTTCAAAATCAATACCCTTGGAGCTGCAAAAGTAGTACAGAAAACTTTAAAGAATTTAAAGGCTGCTAAAGGTTCCAGCGTAGTGTTTTTTAGTACCGTTGCAGCTAATGCAGGTTTATCATTTCATGCGTCAATTGCTGCCTCAAAAGGTGCTCTGCAAGGTTTAGGGTTAAGTCTAGCTGCTGAGTTAGCTACTAGTAAAATCAGAGTGAATTTAGTGGCTCCCAGTTTAACAGATACTCCATTAGCAAGTAATTTGCTATCGAGTGATGATAAAAAAGAAGCTTCCAATAAAAGACATCCAATTGGTAGATACGGAACTGCTGAAGACATTGCCAATGCAGCAGAATTTCTACTTAACGACAATAACTCATGGATTACAGGGCAAGTGATTGGTGTAGATGGTGGAATGGGTAATGTACGAAATATTTAAACCAAATTGATTTCAAAGAGTTAATATCAAATACTTTTTAATTTTAAATTTTTATAAATAATACTATGAGTAACCCTGATGAACAATTGAAAGACAAGTTAATCTTACATTCAGAAGAAAAGCATGCTAAAGTTTCATACGTTGATGGAAAGTCTGTAGCTATAGTTGAAGCAACAAGTTCTTATATTCCAATAGACGAATTCAAAAAAATATTTACTTCTATAGGAAAATTAGTTAACGAGAAAAGAATTACCAAGCTTGTTTTTGATAAAAGAGCATTAACAGTATTTCATCAACCTTCTATGGAGTGGTATTTCACCGAATGGAAAGAAGAAATGTTTCACAAAGGACTTAAAACGCATAGAAAAATACTTCCAGATAACAAGGTATTCAAACAAAGCGTGAAAATTGGAAGGGAAAAAATCAAAGAAGAAAATCCTACTCTGAAATTCAACGAAATGGATATTCAATACAAGGATACTTTACAAGAGGCAATAGATAGCTAAAATACTCAGAAAATGGCGAATATGACAGAAGAGGAGTTAAAAATAGAAGTGAAAGTAGCTCAAGAAGAAGTTCGTCTAATTAAATCAAAATTTGATTTTCAGGTTTCTGAGTTGAAAGAGGAAGTATCTTTTCTAAAGGAAAAATTAATGGCTCAGCAAGATATGCTAAAAATTGCTATTGATTACGCTACTAAGTTGAGTGCCGAGTTGAAAATATTTAAGAAAAGGATTGATTCTGGAAATTTTCAAAGCACACATTAATATTAGCCCAGCTTCGCTGGGCTATTTAATATATAAAATATAAAATGAATAAAATACCTGAATCATATTATTTCTATAAAGAACATCTACGAAAGGCTAAAGAGGATAAAGAAAAATTAAAGAAAGAGTATAATTCCAAAATTGAGAATTTAAATAGCGAAATAAATTTTTTAAAAGAGCAAATAGATGCTCAACATACTATGATTTCTCAATCAATTGAATATGTATTAAAATTGGAAAAAGATATTAAAACTGTAGGTTCCGATTTAGACGGTGAAAATCAATCAAAAACTTCACTAGATGATTAATTATTCCTGATCTTCTACTATCTTTTTAACTAAACTATCTATTTTAGTATTAATAATTTTTAAATAATAATATTGGCTTTTTTGTGAAGATCTAACTTCAATAAATTTACTTCGTAATGCACCTATATTATTCTCTATCTCTAAATGTTTATCATCCAATTCTTGTAATTGAGCATAAAATAAATTTCGGTCAGTGTTCAGTTGATTTTTAAGTTTTATAATATTTCCATTATTATTCTCAATTAATTCACTTATGTTAGCTTGTTCTGCTTTTAAGTGTTCTCTTTCTAAATGGGCATGATAACCCACAAAACCTATAAATAAAATCAATAGAAATAATAGAGCAATTCTGAAATAATCTGATATTTTTGAATCAGGCTTAATCTCTTCTTCAATGTCTAGAACGGGCGTAAATACATACTTTTTACCGGCATACTGAAAAAGTTGGATCAGTAAATCGGTATCTGCAATAGTTTTATGCACCCCATTTTTTTGTTCAGGGCCTATTTTAACGGTATTATTTTCTAAAGCAGTATATGGAATATGAAATACTAATTCCCTATCCTTAAGCTTCTTAATAAATACTAAAATTTCAAAGTATTCTGATAAAGCGTTTGTATTATTTTCAGCATTTGATTGTGAAGCAGATAAAATTACATAAGACAGTTGAGAGAAAGTGGAAATTTCCAACTGACTTAAAGTAATAAAGTGTACTGCAATATCCTTAAAAAACTTAACTTCTCCTGGATTTTGCTGTAATTGCTTCAGTATCTTTTCTTCCTTGGGGGTAAACATTTTATTTGATTACAGTTCGCGGAATAACAGCAGGCAATCTACTCAACATTTCGTTATTTAATAGTTGTGTAGTATTTGTAAAACTTGAAACATTAATTACATTATTGTTTTGCCTACCTATCAACACTACTTCATCGCCTACCTTGGCATTTTTAATATGAGATATATCTACCATAAATAAATTCATGTTGATAAGCCCCACAATAGGTGCTTTTTTACCATCAATCAGCACGTGGCCTCTGTTAGATAGTGCTCTGGGATACCCATTAGAATAGCCAAGTGGCATCACTGCAATAGTCATTTTGTGGGTAGCCTGAAATGCTGTGCCGTAACCAATAAATTCGCCTTGATCTACAGGGCGTATGTCCATAATATCCGTTTTCCAACTAAAAATACGCTTTAAAGCTGCATCAGCCTTTTTATTGACTTCGTGTAGGTGGGCAAAATAAATATCTGGACTAGGCCAAAATCCATATTGAGCAACTCCTATTCGTACCAGATCATAAACTGTATCTTTCATTGCAAGCGCTGCTGCCGAACAAGCTATATGCCTTAAATTTGGCATAATTTTCTTATCCTTACACTGTTTTAAAAAATCTTTGTAACGCTTATGTTGCATTTCTATTTTAAAGTCGTTAGACCTGCTTTCAGCACCTCCAAAATGTGTGCAAAGACCTTCAAAAATAACATGCTCTTTGTTTTTTAACAGGAAGGTTAGCGCTTTGGGAAATTCTGATTTTGGCATACCAGTTCTATTAGCACCAGTTTCAACTTCAACATGAACTTTAGCTGGTTTACCTACTTTTTTAGCTGCTGCTAAGGTTTTTGGTAGCCTATCATAATTGTAGACAAAAAATGAGATATCGTTTTCAATTGCCCAAGGAATATCTTCTTCGTAGATAATGCCCATTATCATAATTTCGGTATCGGGCTGACAAACATTATGGACTTCTTCAGCTTCAAAAGCAGATGCCACCGAAAAATGCTTTACTCCACACTTCTCTGCCATCGGCACAAATGTTTCTATTCCGTGCCCATAGGCATTTGCCTTTACTACAGAGGAAAGAATGGCATGATCGCCAATCTTTCTCCTGATAAAGTTTACATTATTTTTATACGCTGACTGTTTTAATTCAATTCTTGATGAATGTTTTACCATTTTTTCTTGGTTTCCAGCCAGGTATAAGATTTCCCCCAGCTATCTTTTGCTAATTTTTTAACTTTTTCTACTTCATTGGCAGGTATATTATCTACCATATTCTCGGCTTCCAGATCGTTAAAGTGGAAGGCATAGGTTCTTGCAGCAAACTCATGTAATGGAAGAGAAGATTCACCATGAATTTCTCCGTGACCAAAAACAGACGGTTTAATATTCTGCCCCCAATCCTGACGACCCTCATTATTAGGATTTAGAAAATAAGCTCTATAATTCCCTTTAGGGTCTTTATCTACTCTCAAAAGAGAAATAGCATGAAAACCTAACATATCTCCCTTCGAACTTGTTATAAAAATCCCTACAGGGTTAGGGTAAATCAATCTGTGGCCACCATTATATTCAGGATGACACATGGCATAAAATACCCTTACAAATCCATCGAAATCTACTATGGCGTTTGAGAAATAATCATATGCCGATGCAAAACCAATTTGAATCCATTGACCATACAATGCGGGGTTTACCCACTTATGTGGATCTTCTGCCCTACCTGAACCTCTCACCATCATTTCATTGTAGATTCTGTCCAGCATAGGAACCAATGTTACAGATACCGCATCTAAATTATAATCCAGATTTTGTACTAAACCCTGGCCGGTTACAGAAGCTTTAATTTCCTGCCCTTCAAATCGGAATGTTAAATCGTTAGTAACAGCCGCAGTTTGAACCATATTGATCAACTTAGCAGGAGCATGTTGACTCCACATACTAATACCTCTGGCACTTTGACAAGTTGGGTTATTTCCTTGGCCCACTCCTAATGGTTGGCCTAGAATACGAAATAATGCTCCCATTAAATATTGTCTGGCACTTACTGCCTGATGTGGATTATTAGTAGACTTTAATATTCTTTCTTCTACCTTATTATGGATTTTTATACCACTTAAATTGGATAATCCTGATCTTACAGCTTCTCTGGCTATGGTACCATTCTCCAACATTTTAGCCAAACCATAAATGCATTGTGCATTGTAAATATGTACTGTTTTAAGAATTAAATCAGATAGATAAGCAGTAAGCTCATTCCACCTGGTTTCACCTACAGGCGTTAATCCTAATAAAACCGGTACAGTCTGATGATATTCATTCTCAATTAAAAATTTCAGAATTACTGCATGATACTGACTTACCAGACCATATTCTAGCATTGCCTGACCCATTTCCTGAGCCTCTACGTACAATTCTGTATTATTGAGTTTTTCTAATAAAGCCTGATATTCAGTTACATTCTTATCTGCAGTATTATCTGTTGGTCTGTAAATGCAACGTTGAAAACTTAATAACTTTTTATCTCCCTCTCTTTTAGGATTGAGCTCAATCTTTTCCTTAACTAAAGCAATAATCTTCCTTTGCTTTTCAGTTACCACAGGTCTTTGTTCGCAAATTAAGGTAAGTTCTTCCGCTAATGTTTCTTTCACATCATCTAAATGAATGTGTTCTGAAAGAAAATTAAAAAGATTATGCACCTTATGTAGCTCATGCTCACTCATTATCAGGCGAGTTTCTTCTACAGGTTCATTAAAGACAAACTCCAAATTAGATACAATTACCTCTTGGATAAATGATTCTGCATCACTTGCACTAATTAGAGCTGATTTTTTGTCTTTTTTGGCAATTGCCAACAATCTTAATTCACTTAATAATTCAATAGTTGAATTGGGATGACCACTCTTTAATGTTCCGTTCACTAATGATCTTACTAATTTTGAAGGGTCGGCCCAAGGAGAACCTTCAAATATTCCAGCCTCGCTTAATTTGCCTATAGAATTATAAACTATATTAATACCCTCAACTGAATCTGTCAAAATATCCACCTGTCCCATCAAACGACTTGCTTTTTCTGGACGAGTTAAAGGTGTCGACTCTGATAATTCTGTTATTAATTCCTTTAGTTTTTGGTTACTATTTTCTGTTAGTGTTTGATCCACCATCATTCTTTAAAAATTTATTGTATTCTGCAAAAATATGAAATCTAGCCCGTAATAATGAATGAATTGCTATTATTGAAAAAACCTATGAAGGCAAATCCAATAAAAGGATTCACTTTCATAGGCTATCTACTTTATATGGTAGATTGTATTATTTAATTTAATGATAGAAATCTACATTTTCATAATGTAGTAGCAATTCTTTCATTCTATCGGGATCTTCCCCTTTAAAGTTTACCGTACCAAAGTGATTACCGAAACCGGCTCTGTCACTTATTTTTTGAGTCGTAAGAGGGGGAATTAAATTATGATCTAAAAAATAAGATTCTTCTTTCAATTCTTCGGGTATTTCTAATTTAGAAATTGAAGTTTTATGTGGATAAATCATCACATTACCATAAAACTGCTTAGGCCTTGCATCCAACGGTGGTAGAATCTCTTTCAATTCTTCCTCCGATAAGTTTGGATCATGACATAATACAAAGGCTCCTAAAGCATCAAAGTCATAGGCTTTTCCACAAAGCTCAAGTATATGACCTCCCGGAATTCTACAGGCCACCTCACCAAAACTTAAGGTATCATCATCTGTTAAGAACCATTCAGGATGTATCATTCCGTACTGGATACCAAATAAATCCACTAGCTTTTGCATTTCTTTCAAAATACGATCTCTTTTACCGTGGAGTAGGTTACCTTCCGGTATAAAATTGGAATATCCTAATTTAACATATTCAGTAATGTTCATAAATCGGATTTTGCCACCATGTATATAAGCCTCGCAAGAGAATTCTTGACCTGGTAAATGGCTTTCCGCTAGACAAGGAAAATCTCCCTCTTCGCATTTATTCTCAATATCTTCTTGAGAACGCAATAGTCTGTGTCCCACAGTACCTGCAGATGCGAATGGTTTAATGTGCACCCAACTTTCTTCCTCACCGTCAAGTTGAAGATTAGCTTGATTTAAACGTTTCATGAAATCTTTAACGCCTTGTTTATTATATACCTCTTCGAATAGGCCTACGCGCAGTCCACCTATTAAAGCCTTACGCTTCATCATAGCTTTGTTTCTGAAAAGAAAAGCACGGTTCAGTACTCTTGGATCATCTCTGTAAATAGAGTTTAATGCGCCTGCCCACTCTACTGTTTCCTCAAATAAAGGTACAGCAACATCTACATCAAAAACTTTCAACTTTTCATGTAAATCTATTGAGTTAGAGGTGTCACTCCACTCATCAAATTGATAAGATACAAAAGGTATATTATTTTCTTTTGCATATGCTTCAAAATCCGGGAAAGAAACCACTACATATGGTTTGTTGAGTTTTTGCATACTTTCTATAACAGGTAAACTCCAACCCATTAGTGCAAAACATTTAGCCATAGTTTTTTTGATTTTAGTTATTGATTAATAATTAGTAATTATACTGTATTAACTATAAAATAACCAAGAGCGATATAATGCTATGTAATCTATAAATATGAATATGGGCTTAATTGGTGAAGTTTGGGGGTGAAAAGCGTTGAGATTTTGTGGTAGGCCTAGATTATTGAACGATGAAAGCAAAGGCGGAATTTCAATAATTTTCAGCGTTTCACTTAGTTTATTTGAATGATAAATTAATAAACTCTAAGCTTTTAACAAAGGTTTTTAATCTACTCAGGATGTTTTATTCAATAATCCTTCCTCTTTCCAAAGCCCTTTCATAATCTTCATTGGTGAATTCGAATAGGAAAATAAAAGGTTCCCAATCGCTTTCAATGAGTACATAATTTTCTATTCGCATGGGATTCCCTTCCACACGCCCTATGTCGTATTGAATTACCAATGTATCATTAAAATAAAGTAGAACAGAATCATTCCCCTGAAATACAGAATTGTTAAATGGTCCATTATTCTGTCCAACTCTAGCTGGAATGTTAATAATATATTCTTCACTTATTTGTAACGAAAAATGACTCAACTCATTTCCATTATTAAAATTTCGAAAATCAATTTTATGATGAGATAAGTTTTTGAAAATATGATCAGTTTGCCCGCTCATGGGTTCTCCTGTGCCGCAGGAAAATAATGTATTGGCCAATAATAAAATTAAGACTCTATTCATTTCCTATTAACTATTAAAGTAAAATGCCATCTATGTATAAATTTATTCGTCTGTAGCCCCTAACAGCTGATGCCTCTTCAGTTCACTTCTTAAACTGGTCAATCAATACGTATCCTTAAAGCTACTTCCAAGGTAGTGAAATCTATCTTCTCTATTTGAGGTTCATCATGGCCTACAATCCTACTATACCTGAGAGACGCACCATCAGCTTCACCTATTTCCATAAATTCAGTTCAAATTGAAGATTATTGTAAAATTTATACATTTCTAACTTTTTGATTATATTTCTAAATTAACTATATTTATTATAATAAGGTATGAATTATTCAGATTTGATAATTTTGTCATGATTTTACTCCCCAATCGTAAAAAAGTTTTCTTTCTTTTATGGATGCTTGTATCATTTTCCGCCTACAGTCAAAAAAATGATTCTACTAGTTTTGATCTTTGGGCAGATGTTGGCATAGGTGCATATGGAGCCTCATCTAAGTCAAACGGGTTTTCACCCATGATTGGATTAAATGTATATTTTCAAAAAATTTTATATAGGATTCGATATACACATGCTTATGAATTTGATTTATTTGGCCCTACTCCATCAGAAAATCTTTATTCCTATGGAGCTTTGATTGGGAAAGGTCTTTCGAATGATAAAATTAACGTTACATTTTCTGCTGGCTTAGGGATCACAACCGGTGTAATAAGAGGTGATTTTAAGGAGGCTCGTTCTAGCGGAGGACTTCTATCTTTTAGAAATGAAGAATATGAAATAGTAAATGTTTTCACACCAAGCATTCCACTTGAAATTGATATGTTACTTAAATTCACTAAATTCTTTGGTGCAGGTTTTACGATTTTTGCAGATTTAACCCTTAAAAGGCCCTATTTAGGTTGGGCAATCAAATTAAGTATTGGTAAATTAAGGTGATTCACATAGTTCAGAATCTAATCTTCCCCTGTCATACATAATCGCTAATGTATCATCAAAAATTGTAACTACTGAGTCTTGCCGTGCATATCGAGGCAATGTTTGTGGTGGATTATCTTCACCTTCCGATGCAAAGAGATCAAAAACTATTTCCTCATCTGATTTCAGTAATAAATCTGGGTATTCATACTCATTTACGTAAGCTATAGGCTCAATCTTATGATTTGAATTATTTCGATAAATGTGCTTTGTCCAACCACTTAATTCGAGATTAGCATCACATGCTATCAGTAACATCTACAGGAACAATATGCTTAATTTCTTCATTTAAAACGTTGTTAAAATATCTTAAAAACTAATAACTTCATGACTTTAGGGGTATTTCTACTACTTAATAACCCTGCCCCTTTCCAAAGCCCTTTCATAATCTGCATTTGTGAATTCGAACAAATAAATATAAGGTTCTACTTCTCCGTCAAGTAAAGTGTAGTTTTCTATTCGCATGGGATTCCCATCAAGTCGCCCTTGATCATACATAATTGCCAATGTATCATCAAAAATTGTAACAACTGAGTCGTCCCAAGTATATCGAGGCAATGAGAATGGTGGATTATCTTCACCTTCCGATGGATAGTGCTCATAAACTATTTCCTCATTTGATTTAAGTAAAAAATCTATGTCTCCCTCTCCATTAATATAAGCTTTAAGCGCTACTTTATGGTCACTATTGTTCCTGTAGCTGTGATTTGTTGCCCCGCTATACTCCACATTAGCATCGCATGCTATCAGTAATATCGACAGGAACAATATACTTAATTTCTTCATTTAAAATGTTGTTAAAATATCCTAAAAACCAATAACTTAACGTAAGTTCATGACTTGGCGGGTTTTCTGCTATTGAATTACCCGGCCTCTTTCCAAAACACGCTCATAATCTTCATTGGTGAATTTGAAAAGATAAATGTAGGGCTCTGTTTCGGCTTCAGTTAGTTCATAGTTTTCTATTCGCATTGGGTTACCATCTAATCGGCCCTGATCATAAGAAATGGAAAGGGTATCATTAAATATTGTTACAAGGGAATCGACACCAATATATCGCGGTTCATCAAAGGGTGGGTTATTTTTACCCTCACTACCAAAATTATCAAAAACCTTATCCTCCCCTTGAGCTAGATTAAATGATTCATACTTTACGCTATCAATATAGTACGATAACTCCACTATATGATCGGTATTATTTCTGTAAATGTGCTTCGTCCAACCGCTATATTTCAGGTTAGCATCACAACCCACAAGAATCAAACAAAAAAAATACAATTTTAGGTTTTTCATCCTCATAAATTTATAGTAAACAACATATAAACATCAATTTAGGCACCTGTAACCCCACTCGGCTTATGCCTTATCAGTTTATTTCCAACCAATAGACAATTGTCTATTGGTTGGAAATAAAAATTCCTGTGGTTCTTTTGCCCTATTTTTACCAAGAAATTGTAAGTTTTTATTTTAATAACCTGCCTCTTTCCAATGCACGTTCATAATCTTCATTGGTGAATTCGAATAAATAAATATAAGGATTTTCCTCTTCTTCAAGTAAAGTAAAATTATCTATTAGCATTGGATTCCCCTCAACTCTCCCTCGGTCATACATTATCGATAATGAATCATTAAATACTGTTACAATGCTGTCTGCAGTACGAAAAGGGGAATTAGCTAAAGGACCAGTCCAGTCGCTAGGTTCTACTATAAATTCTATTTGATCTCCAATTTCTAAATCGTAGTTTTCTATAAATTTGTTTCCTGAACCTGAAGCGGTAGAATAACCTGTAAGCACAATATGATGATCAGATTCATTTATAAATATATATTTTGTAACGTCAGATGCATTATTAGTATCACATCCCAAGGTAAAAATACATGATATGTAAAAAATATATTTCATACAATTAAGTTTTACAATTCATTAAAGTATCTAGCCATGTAATTATCTATGTCCGAATTTGTCACTCCACTTGGTTTATGACTTTTTAATGCATTCCGTAAACTTTACAAGAAAACTATTATAATTAGAATTCCTTAATTTTATTTAAACCACAAACAATAATAGAGAAAAATCACCTAAGTTTTTAACATACAGGATTTAAAAAATAGCAAACAAATTTTCATTTATCAATTCTTCCTTTTTCGAAACCTCTCTCATAAGCTTTATTAGTGAACTCGCATAGACATTGAAATAATATTGCTAATTACTAAATACCTAACTAAACCATTACCACTCATAAGGCTAAAATGCTTACCTAAATTAAAGTTTTTAAATTATTTCTTAAAAGAAACTACCTTAGTTTTTTTAAGTAAATAATGAAGTCTATGAAAAAAGTAATATTATTAGCATTAATAGCATTCTTATTGAATTCCAAATCCTATTCACAAGGCAGATCAATTACTTCGGCTGAAGATGTTACAACCAACCACCAGGTAAGCATAAAAGGCCAAAAAGTGCCCTATTCAGCTAAAACTGGTACTCAGCCTGTTTGGGATGATGAAGGTAAGCCTATAGCACTGCTTCATTATACCTATTATGAAAGAAGCGATATCAGCAATAGAGCCACCAGACCTTTGGTAATTTCATTCAATGGAGGACCGGGATCAGCATCGGTATGGATGCATTTGGCTTATACAGGCCCTAAAATACTTAAAATTGATGAGGAAGGTTATCCTATTCAACCCTATGGAGTGAAAGATAATCCACACTCAATTTTGGATGTAGCCGATATCGTTTATATAAACCCAGTAAATACTGGTTATTCCAGAATTATAGACCCAGAAACTAAGAAAGAAACCTTTTTTGGGGTTAATCAGGATATTAAATACCTGGCAGAGTGGTTAAACACCTTTGTAAACCGCTCCAACAGATGGAATTCTCCCAAATACCTGATTGGTGAAAGCTATGGTACCACTCGCGTATCAGGATTGGCTTTAGAATTGCAAAATAGCCAATGGATGTATTTAAATGGGGTAATTTTGGTATCACCTACAGGTTTAGGAATTGATAGATCAGGAGCTGTTGAAGCTGCCAACCGCTTACCTTATTATACTGCAGCGGCATGGTATCATAAAAAGCTTTCTGCTTCTCTTCAATCAAAAGATTTGTTAGAGGTTTTGGAGGAATCAGAAGCCTATGCCTTAAATGAATTATTGCCCGTAATGGCTAAAGGAGCCTGGGTTTCCGAAGATGATAAAAGAATGGCCATTCAAAATTTCAGCAAATACTCCGGTTTGTCTGAAAAATCTATAGAGCAGCATAATTTAGATGTTCCTACCAGTTTCTTTTGGAAAGAATTACTGAGGGAAGAAGGATTTACAGTTGGAAGGCTAGATTCACGCTACAAAGGCATCGATAAGATGGCAGCAGGTACAAGTCCGGATTACAATTCAGAACTAACCTCCTGGCTACATTCCTTCACTCCTGCTGTTAATTATTACTTTAAGAATGTGTTAAAATTTGAGACAGATATAAAATATAATATGTTTGGACCGGTAAGACCTTGGGATAATAGCGGTGATAATACAGGAGATAATTTAAGGCAAGCCATGGCGCAGAATCCTTATTTACATACCATGGTGCAAAGTGGCTATTACGATGGCGCAACTACATATTTCAATGCCAAGTACAGCATGTGGCATATCGACCCAAGTGGAAAAATGAAGGATAGATTTTCTTTTAAAGGCTACAGAAGTGGCCATATGATGTATTTGAGAGCAGAAGATTTAGCTACCTCTAATGAGGATATTAGAGAATTTATTCAAAAAAGTACGCCAAAAGCAGGTACTCCTGCGAAATATTAGGTAATTTCCAGAGATGGGCGGTCTTTGATTCCGCCCATTCAGGGCTTGTTTTTGTAAGTATCAAGACCTAGGGCTGTGCCCCAATGCTATTAAGTTAAGAAAAAAAGCCTATTTTGCTTGGAATATTTGTTATTAATACCTATTTTAACGGGACAAACAAATATAGATAGACAATGAGAAAAGTACAAAAGAAG
>JBBSPJ010000018.1:0-25035 GCA_038258905.1 Cytophagales bacterium | reverse complement strand
TTCAATCTGCTCTAAAAACCACTTATCAATCATGGTGAGTTTTTGGATGGTTTTAAAAGGGATCCCTAGTTTAAAAGCATCATAAATATGGAAAAGTCGGTTCCAGCTTGGAAATTCCAGGCTGTGCAGGATCTGATCCTGCTTGGTTAGTTCTTTGCCATCAGCACCCAATCCATTACGCTTAATTTCTAACGACTGACAAGCTTTTTGTAATGCTTCCTGGAAATTACGGCCAATCCCCATGGTTTCTCCCACAGATTTCATCGAGAATCCTAATCTTCTGTCGGAACCCGGGAATTTATCGAAATTCCATCTTGGTATTTTTACTATTACGTAATCCAGGGAAGGTTCAAAGAATGCTGAAGTGGTTTTAGTTATTTGGTTTTTAAGTTCGTCTAGGTTATAACCAATCGCTAATTTAGCTGCTATTTTGGCAATCGGGTAACCGGTGGCTTTAGAAGCTAATGCTGAAGATCGAGAAACCCGCGGGTTAATTTCTACACCAATAATATCATCGGTCTCAGGGTTCACTGCAAACTGCACATTACAACCTCCGGCAAAATTCCCTATGCCTTTGATCATTTTAATGGCCAGATTACGCATATTCTGGTAAACTGTATCAGGTAAGGTTTGTGCAGGTGCTACTGTGATAGAGTCGCCTGTATGGATGCCCATTGGATCGAAGTTTTCCACCGAGCAAATAACAATTACATTACCTATGTGATCTCGTAGGATTTCAAGTTCGTATTCTTTCCAGCCTAATATACTTTGCTCCACCAAAACTTCATGAATAGGAGAGGCGTGCAAGCCATCCGTTAATGCTTTATCGAATTCAGCGGGGTCTCTTACAATAGCACCCCCCAAGCCACCAAGGGTAAAGGAAGATCTTAAAACTAGCGGAAAGCCAATTTTTTGAGCAATTTCTTTACCTTGTAAAAATGATGTGGCAGTTTCTCCATCGCAAACGCCTACATTCAATTCTTTCATTTTGAGCCTGAAAAGCTCTCTGTTTTCTGTGGTGTCTATGGCATCAATATCAACACCGATCATTCTAACATTGTATTTCTTCCAAACACCTGCTTTATCGCACTCCATAGCAAGGTTGAGTGCAGTTTGTCCGCCCATAGTAGGTAAAACTGCATCAATTTTATGCTTTTCCAGAATTTCAATGATAGATTTTTTGGTTAACGGCTTCAGGTAAATATTGTCAGCAGTCACCTTATCTGTCATAATGGTGGCAGGATTTGAATTAATCAGTGTTACCTCAATTCCTTCCTCTCTTAACGACTTGGAAGCTTGTGAACCTGAATAATCAAATTCGCAGGCCTGGCCTATAATGATAGGTCCGGATCCGATGATTAGTACTGACTTGATGCTGTTATCTCTTGGCATGATAAAAATTTTTACTTTTAGTTAGGGGCTAAACAAATTGGGCAAAATTAATAGGATAATGTCAGAATCAAAAGCTTATTCTTAAGCAATCTTCTTGTAAATATAAGAATGTATCATAGCGTCCCTGAATACCACTCTTTTTTCTTGATTAAATTTTTCCGTTGAGAACAATTTATCGAAATCCGGGGCTTTACTCACTTTTAAGCCGGTGCTTATTCTAAAGCAAAAGTACATAAAGCGCACCACATATTGCTGCTTTTTATTTTGAGGATAGAAATCACTATGTAGCCATAGCCCTCCATTTTTAAGCATGTTATTGATGTGTGAGAAAATGCGGATAATGTATTTGTCGTCAAAGCAATCTAAAAAAAAAGGAGTAATTACTACATCGAATCTATGGCTAGGGCTGAAATTTAAAATATCAGTAGTTTGAAATTCTATTTCAGCAGAAAACGATCTCTTTTTAGCTAATCGGTTCATTTTTTCAGAAGCTTCAACATAAGTTATCTTTTGGGTAGAATGAAAATAGGGTAATAATTGACCACTACCGCCTCCAATAATTAAAATTTGAGCGTCTTCAGGAATTTGATTAATAAAATAAGCAACAGCTTTATCCAGTTGATCTTTGAAAATAAGTTTTTTCAGGAAATCGTAAATGGAGGCAATACGGTTGAAATTAGCCATTAATCCTGAATGATTAACTCAATTAAGGGTAGTACAAATACAATGTCACCCAAAACGCGGTACCATTCTTCCTCTTTTAAAGCTACTTCTTTGCTTAAAACTATCGCCAACACTGAGCACATAAATATAAGTATGGCCTGGTAATCCAAAATCTCATATTCAGGGAATAGTAAAAATGCGCTCGACCAAATAATAACAAAAATTAAAAAAAGCACCAAAATTACTCTACGCGTAACATCGAAGCCCCAGACAGTAGCGAAGGAATTAAAGCCTTGCATTTTATCGGCTTTATACTCAAACATATTAAAAAGCAATAAATTGATAGAAGCTAAAAGGAAGAGCTGTACCCAGAAATAGCCTAAATCCAGTGGAATATATTCTAATTGAGCAAAAGTGGGTAAGCATATGCCTGTCGCATAAACCAGAGAAATAAACCATTCTTTGCCCCAATAAGGCTTTTTTCTTATGAAATGGACAAAAACTAAATACCCAATAACTGCAAGACCCAATATAAAGCCATACCATAGTAATTCGGCTTTTAAGTGTTGCACGGTAAAGATGAGTATCATGGCTACCAACATCACTACTCCAAAAATATAAGGAGCATTTTTTTGATGGATGATGTGACGGAATACCGCATCTTTAGATTTCAACTTTCTCGCATCCAATAAATGATCGATGGTGTAGATGAGCCAAACAGTAAGACTTAGTGCCAAAATAGAGGAGAAATCGATATCGGCTTCAAAATAATTACCAATCCAGCGGGCGCTAATGGCGGCACCTGCTACTACATCCAGGCTAAAAGCCCTAACATATTGGTAAAATTTTGTCAACATCAATCAAAAGTAGTATATATCTATAAAATTATCACGTTTGTAGATAAAATTATGTAGGGTCTGCTTAAAAAGTCTCAGGGGCCTCATCCCGTTTTGCCCGGGACAGAATATCAGCCAAAGGCTGACCAGCCTTTGGCTGGCAACCGGGCAAAGTGTCCCGATAGCTATACGGGAGTATGCTTATACTTCGAACTGAAGCCTGGGAAGTAGTTGGGGTGCCTGAGGCTAAAGCACTAAAAAATAAAATATTGATTTTTTAGTGCAAGGAATATGAAGTATTACACTCAAAAAGCTTGCACCTGCTGAAAAACTATAAATAAATAATCACTGTTAAAAGACAAATTAAGAATAGTCTTATAACTTTATCAGTTTCTAAGCAAGCCCTATGTATTTGATCTAAAGGTAGGGCATAAAAAAAGCTATCATATTTTTATGATAGCTTCCTAATATATTATTAAGAGAAAGATTAAATCTTTTCTTTGATTCTTGCTGCTTTACCCATTTTGCCTCTTAGGTAGTATAATTTAGCTCTTCTTACAGAACCTCTTCTTATCACTTCTATTTTATCAATAGCAGGAGATATTAAAGGGAAAATTCTTTCAACACCAATACCACTTGATACTTTTCTTACTGTGAAAGTAGCTGAGTTACCAGCTCCTCTTCTTTGGATAACGGTACCTTGGTATTGCTGAATACGTTCCTTATTACCTTCAGTAATTTTTACGTGAACATTAATGGTGTCACCTGATTTAAAATCAGGTAATTTGCTCACTGCTTCTGAGTATTCGTTCTCAATTAATTTTATTAATTCGCTCATGGCTCTATCTTTTAATTCGATACTAGTTCGAATGCTTGTCCGAAAATTGGAGTGCAAATATAAGAATTATTTTATTCTATGCATAAGATTGTTGAAAAATATTATTCTTTTTCAAATAAATCCGGTCGTCTTTCCTTGGTTTTTTCCACCGCCTTTTCAAAACGCCATTTTTCTATTTTACTTTCATGGCCGGAGAGTAATATTTCAGGTACTTTTAATCCTTTAAAATCTGCCGGGCGGGAATAAACCGGCGGGGCCAGTAAGCCATCCTGAAAGGAATCTGTCAGCGCTGAGGTTTCATCATTTAGTACTCCCGGCAATAACCTAACTATGGCATCTGTTACCACAGCAGCGGCTAATTCACCACCAGATATCACATAATCGCCTATACTGATTTCTTTGGTGATATAATGGGTTCTTACGCGCTCATCCACTCCTTTATAATGACCACACAAAATCAGTAAATTGCCTTTTAAAGAAAGCTCATTGGCCATAGTTTGGCTAAAACTTGCTCCGTCAGGGCTCATAAAAATGATTTCATCATATTCCCGTTCTGATTTTAATGCATCAATAGCTGCAGCAATTGGCTCTATCTGCAACACCATACCCGCACCACCGCCATAAGCATAGTCGTCAATTTTATGGTGTTTGTTGGTGGAATATTTCCGGAGGTCATGCACTTCAATTTCTACAAGTTCCTTTTCTTGTGCACGCTTGAGTATGCTATCAGAGAATGGCCCCTCTAGTAATTTAGGTAAACATGTAATAATGTCAATTCTCATGAGATTTTTATTCCTCTAAGTATAAAGCCAATAGTCCTTCAGGTAGATTAACCAATAAAGTTTTCTTTTCGCGGTCTACTGTAAGGATGATATCATCATTGATGGGGATTAGCACTTCTTTGTCCTGATAATCCATTCCTATTAAATCCTGGTGCCCGGCTTCGTATACTTGACCTACGAAGCCTAATTCACCTGCATTTTCATCAATAATTTGAAAACCTATAATTTCATGAAAGTAAAACTGGTCACTTTCTAGTTCCTGCAATTGGTCTAGTGGGAGGTGCGCCGACAATCCTTTAATTCCTAAGGCGGCTTCCTTGTCATCTACTTCTTCAAATTTCACAAGGGCCTCAGCATTCCGAATCTGGATTCTTTCAATAAAAAAAGGAACCAGTTTTCCGTTTTGCAACAAGAAAACTGATTCCATTTCTGTATAGTCTTCGGGGAAATCTGTATCAAGAATGATATAAACCTCTCCTTTAAGGCCATGAGGGCGAGAAACAATACCTAATTGAAAGCATTGTGAAGGCTTCATGGCTTATTATTTGATTAATCTTCTTTTTTCTCTTCTGATTTTTCTTCAGCAGCTTCTTCCTTTGGAGCTTCCTCAGCTTTAGGAGCTTCTTCTGTTTTGGCTTCCGCTTTAGGAGCCTCCTCAGTTTTTGCTTCTTCTTTAGGAGCTTCTTCAGCAGGAGCTTCAGCCTTTGGAGCTTCTTCTTTAGGAGCTTCTTCCGCCTTTGGAGTTTCTTCCGCAGGTGCCTCAGCAGCCGGAGCTTCTTCAGTAGTAGCCTCTTCAGTTACTTCTTCCTCAGCTGGTGGTGGGTTAAGTGCAGCTGCAGCTTCTTCCTGTCTCTTACGGATAGCTTCAGCTCTAGCTTCGTTCACTTTAGTCTCAGCATCAAGTCTTGCTTTTTTATCAGCAGCCACTTTATCAGCCAATTCTTTCTCTTTACCTTCAATTTTAACACCTTTTTTATCAACCCATTCCTGAAGTTTTTTATCAGCTTCGTCTTGAGTCAAGGCTCCTTTGATCACACCAATTTGCAAGTGCTTTCTGTAAAGAACACCACGGTAAGAAAGCATAGCTTTTACCGTATCTGTTGGTTGTGCGCCATTCATTAGCCATGTAAAAGCTTTTTCATTATCAAGCTCAATTGCAGCTACTGGTGCATTCGGGTTATAAGTACCGATTTTTTCAATAAAGCGACCATCACGTGGTGCACGGGCATCTGCTACGACTACATCGTACATTGCCAGTTTTTTACGACCTCTTCGGGCCAATCTAATTTTTACTGCCATTTTTTATATTTTTTTTAGCAAATTATCGAAGGATCACGTCCTTCTTCCTGTAAAAGGACTGCAAATGTAATGAAAATTTACTAATCCTCAGTGTCTTAACTTGAAAAAAAATATTTACTTTTCTATTCTAATGAATTTCATTGGATTAATGTAGGGTATTTGATTTAAATAAATTCATGAGATATTTTAGCCATCTACTAAATATACCCCATTTTCAGAGCATGTTCTTCAGCATCCTTAGTGGTTTCCATCATCAAAAGTTCAACTCCCTGGTTTTTAAAATGACTTATCGTTTTTTCTTCTAATTCATCTTTCTTACCAATTTTACGAATGTAAACGGCCTTAATTCTACCCGGAAATTCAATTAAAGCTTTTTCATAGATTTCAGGATCTTTCTGTCCGCTATCCCCAATTAAAATGAAGTTTAAGTCGGGATATAAATTCATTAAACGCTGTATTTTTTCAAATTTATGAAGATGGCTTCCTCCCCCGGAGAAAAACAGATCTTTAAAACCTGATTTGAACTCCTGCAATAAAAACGGACCTTTAGGTATGCCTCGAACTTCAAAAAAGTCTGCCAAAAAATCATATAAATTCCATTCACTACTACTTACGTAAAATAGCGGATTGCCTTTTTGTTGTAATTTTTTGTAAAAAGAGGCTACTCCATCAAAAGGAAGCCGTGTTTTAGCATTTTTAGTGAGAATTAGCCTTAGCTTTCTGAGAATCTGGGTGGCATGTGAAACCAATACTGTGTCATCTATGTCTGATATAACCCCATATTTGGCTTCAGATTTAACCATTAAAAACTCTCCTGTTTGAGCACATTCTTCAGCACCTGATTTATCACAAATTGAAAATGTAACTGGATGCCAGCCCTCGGCTATTGAATTTTGTGGATACAGCCACTCACTGAAATAACCTAATTCATCACTTATCGTTTCGTAAATTTGTCCATCAAGTTGGATAGTAACAGTCATTTCAGGTAAAGGGCTACTGAAATATCTGGAAAGCATTGTTTTAAAGTTTTTGCTTTTTTTATCGCCTTCTTCTGAAAAGAATTCTGGCCTGTTTTCTAAAACCTGGCCCTTTACATAAATTCTTTCCTCACTTCCGTATCCTCTGTAAGGGATAATTGTAGGAGGGGAAATAATACCTAATAAACGTTTTAGGTACAGTGCGAGTCGTATATTTAAAGCGCGTAAAATGATAGTTCTTTTTTAACGGTTAATTTTTTATGAGTCAAGAAATTTTTTTATTTATCATCAACCCTAAGTCAGGAAATACTGAGAAAGAGGGATTAGAAGACATGATTGGTTCCTCATGCAATAATAATAAACTGAAATATACAATTTTCTATACAACTGGAGAAAATGATGGGCAAAAGATTAAAGAAGAAATTTCAAAAACTCAACCTACAGTAGTAGTTGCATGTGGTGGTGATGGCACAATTAATCAAATTGCCGACCTTATTAAAGGAACTGATGTGCATTTAGGAATTATTCCGCTAGGCTCTGCCAACGGTTTAGCATCAGAACTGGAAATCCCCGAAGATATTGAAGAGAGCCTTCAAATTATTATGCAACGCAAAGTAATTCCGCTGGATTTGGTGGTGATCAACGGAGAATTTATTTCGCTGCATTTGAGTGACGTAGGCTTCAACGCAAAAATGATTAAAGATTTTGAAGAAAGTGGTGATAGAGGGAAAATGGCTTATGCCAGATCCTTTTTTAGCTCACTAAAGGATAAGGAAACTACTTTTTTTACTTTAGAGCTAGAGGATAAATCCATTGAAGTAGCTGCTGAAATGATTGTATTTGCTAATGCTTCCAGTTACGGGACAGGGGCTGTCATAAATCCGGATAGCTCCATGAGTGATGGTACCTTTGAGATAGTTGTTTTTAAACCCATTCCTTTGAGAGATTTGGTTTCGCTTTCTTTTAGCTCATTTTTTGGAGATATAAACAATTCTGATTTTGTGGATATTTACCCGGCTCAAAAAGCAAAAATTATCTGCCACAGAAAGGAATTGTTGCAGGTAGATGGGGAACTGAAAGGTGAGGTGAATGAAATTACATTGGAAATAAAAAAAGGAGCTATTCAATTAATAGCTCCCTAATTGTTTTTTTATTTACTTAATGCTTTTGTTATCCTATCTTCTTGAATAACTACATCTTTCATTAGTAAGTTGTGAGGAAAATGTTTGTGTTTTTTAGATGATTTAAATGCTTCAAGTATCTTATATAATGACGAGGCTTTAATGAGTGATAGATTGAGTTCATACTCTAAATTACATTCCGAGACGAAATCATCGCTAAACTCAGGGGATATTAACAAGGATTTTACAATCGTATAATCATTTTTTTCTGCTAGCGTTATATAGGCTTTTAATTGTCTTGATACTGCGCTAAATTTATTGAAACCTTGGTCCTTATAAGATTTACATTCTATTAGGATTAGTTGGTTGTTTCCTAAGTTTATCAGAATATCGATTTTATCCTTAGATGTATTAATCTTCTTTCTTAACTCTTCATCAACATTGAATTTCAGTTCGCTAAATATTTTTTTAGTTAAATTCTCGAATTGTACTCCTACATCCCCTTCCTTAATATTAATGCCATTTTCTTTTAATTCCTTTAAATCTCTTTGTGCAAACAGCTCGTAATTTTCTAAAGATAAATTTTCAACATCTTTATAGGAATCGAGGATGTTCAGCACCTCATTTCCTCTCATTTTGATGTTTTTAACTTCGCAAAATTTCTTTAGATTACTTTCATCTAATAACTCTAAGACATCCCGAGGTTTAATGTTGTAATTAAGTAAGTATTCGCTTAGTAAAACATTGTTGTCTTGAAGCTCAAATTCATTTTTAAGTAAATCATTTGTTTTAGGGAGCTCTTTACCTAGGTCAATTAGTAACCTCTCATAGCCTTCTATTGAAATTCCAACTTTTTCATCTTTGTCGATTTCATCAAAATAATGAATTAGATTATCAACTTTATCTTCGATAGTATTACCTTTTAGAGGGGTGCCTGTTTTTAAATCTTTTTCAAAAAGCTCATTTATAAAAGCTTTCTTTTCTGATAATTTAGTGCCTTCCTTAAAAATATCATTTATGAGAAGACTTTTTAGAGGGATTCCTTCTTTTATAATATTTCTAACTTTTTTATCTAGAATTTCATCCTTCCAAGTTATATTGTGTTTTCTGCAAACTATATTTATTAAAGGTTCTCTTAAGCATTTCAAGATTCTTCTATAATACTTATCTGCAACATCCTTGTTTCTTACCTTTCTTAGAACCCTTACAACCTCATCAGCTACGAAAACTGTATTTGTTTTTTTTGAATAAAATATTACCCCAATATTTTTGAGTTCATTTATTATCGCTTCAGTTTCCTGTTTTTCAGCAGGTACAATCATGTAATTAATGAGCTTTATTTCCTCTTGGGATAAGTCAAGTTCAGTTGATAGTGTTAATAGAATTGCCAATTCGTCAGTAGTGATTTTACTATCCAAATTATTTAATAAATCATTTCTATAGGCAGTTTCAACGCATTTCTTATATATGTTGTAATCTCGAACTCGGCTCTCATCTACTAAATTTCCACCTTCATCAATTACTTTTTGAAGTTCTTTAACCTTTTTATGAAGACTTTTAAGTTCAGTCTCATAAAGTCGAGATAGCCATTCACCCTTCATAATACAGTTACCATCTCTTATTATAATGTCAATTAATACATCTAATTGTGAATTAGTATCTTTAAATTCAGATTGAACATACTTTCTGAATTCAGATTCTACCAAATGAAATACCTTAGAGATATTGATATTATCTATGTTTTTTAAATCCTTATCATAGTCACTCAGTATTTTATCAATCTCTTTTCTATTGACGGGATTTTCAGATATTATAGAATCTAAAATTTTAAGGAAGGAATTCTTCTCGAAGGAGTTTAGGTTGTCAAGGACTTTTTCTAGTTGCATATTTAGTCTCGGTTTATTTATATTAATCGTAAGATATAAAGCTTTTCTAAAGTAAACCAACTTAAATATTGTAAAGTTTTAATTTTTTCTTTGAAGTGTATAATTTTATAGACTAGTGATTGCCCTAGAAAAGTTATCAAATAAAAAAAGGAGCTATTCAATTAATAGCTCCTTTAACATATTAGATCATTATTTTACTATTACAAAGTAATTTCCAAATCAACAGTTAATTTAACTCCTGCTTCAAGTGATACATTTTCCTCTTCTGATATGATGCCTACATATTCACCTTGATCATTAAATTCAGCAACGATGATGTCATAAGTTCCAGCACTTAAGAAGGGAAGTGAATAATTGCCTTCAGCATTTACATTGGCACTGGTAGTGGCATTTGCGAAAATAATACCTTCTCCATTTACTTCTGTTTCGCTATCAGCATAAGTGCCGTCCTCGTAGGCATATACTACTAAATTACCTTCGTAGTCACCTACAATACTACCTTCTATGGCTCCAACATTGCTATCTTCAAGCAATCTCAAAGTAGGTTTAAGGATATATTTACCGGAATTACCAGCTTTCACTACTGATTTTCTCACGTCAAAGTCTATAATAACAGAAGTTACGCCTCCGTCAGGAATAGTAAAACCACCTACAATTTTATAACCTGATTGGTTACCACTTGGTATAGTCAACTCAGTGATGCTCTCATCTGTAAATTTAATATAATGAGCCGGATCCATTTCTTCTGTACTTTGTGCTAAGCCCAATCTTACCTGGCCATAATCACCAGCAGTTAAATCTGCTTCTTCAATAAAAAAAGTTTCACCTCCTTGTAGTTCTAGTAAATTAATGGAAACCGGAGTTTCATATTCTTTTACAATTTCCCATCCATTAGGTTCTGAAACTTCTACATTAGAAATGCTAATCACTACTTCACTCACATTGCTGGCTTCAATAGGACCATCAGTTAAATAAAAGCTAGCTTTACCTTTGCCGGCTTTTTCACTGGAGTCGCAGCCATAAAATGCCACAATTGCACATAGTGCTAATACTTTCATTAAATTTTTCATACCTTATTGTTTTGTTTGTACTAACTCAGTAGACGTAATTTTATTCGAAAAAGACGAAATAAATCTTTTGGAATGTAAGATCTGAAGGGTTTATTATTAATTGGTAGGCAAATGCAGCTTTATTTCTAAGGCTAAGATCTTTCAAAATTAGGCATAAAAAAACCTCTTGAGAGTTATCCCAAGAGGTTTCAATATTTATTTAATCGAAATTATTTCGATTCTTTGTTCTCATCATTTACTTCTTCGTACTCCACATCATCTACACCGTCACCGGCTTTATCTTCCGGTTGTGCACCACCTTCAGCTCCCGGCTGTCCGCCGGCTGCTTGCTGTGCCTGGTATATTTCTTGTGAAGCGGCCTGCCATGCATTATTCAATGCTTCCATTGCTGGCTCAATAGCTGCAACATCCTGCTTGCTATGTGCTTCTTTCAATTGAGCCAATGCTTCGTTGATGGCAGTTTTGTTTCCTTCAGAAAGTTTCTCACCAAATTCTTTCATCTGATTTTCCGTTTGGAAAATTAAAGAGTCAGCCTGATTGATTTTGTCAATCTTCTCTTTCTCTTGTTTGTCAGTGTCAGCATTGGCTTCTGCTTCTTTCTTCATTTTCTCGATTTCCGCATCAGATAATCCTGAAGAAGCCTCAATTCTAATTTTCTGCTCTTTACCAGTACCTTTATCTTTGGCAGATACATTTAAAATACCATTGGCATCAATATCAAAAGTTACTTCAATTTGAGGCATACCTCTTGGTGCCGGTGGAATACCATCCAAGTGGAATTTACCTATGCTTCGGTTATCCTTAGCCATTGATCTTTCACCTTGTAAAACATGAATTTCAACAGATGGCTGATTTTCAGAAGCAGTACTAAAAGTTTCAGATTTCTTAGAAGGAATAGTAGTGTTAGACTCAATTAATTTTGTCATTACACCACCCATTGTTTCAATGCCTAAAGAAAGCGGAGTAACATCTAATAAAAGAACGTCTTTCACTTCTCCAGTTAATACACCACCCTGAATAGCCGCACCAATAGCAACCACCTCATCAGGGTTTACACCTTTACTTGGTTTTTTTCCGAAGAATTTTTCAACTTCTTCCTGTATTCTAGGAATACGAGTTGATCCACCTACTAAAATAACCTCATCAATTTCAGAAGGAGAAACACCAGCATCTTTTAATGCTTTTTTCACCGGATCCATTGATCTTTTAATCAAACTATCAGCTAATTGCTCAAACTTAGAACGGCTTAATTTTCTAACCAAGTGTTTCGGTACACCATCAACCGGCATGATATAAGGTAAATTCACTTCTGTTTCCGTAGAACTAGATAATTCTATCTTAGCTTTCTCAGCAGCTTCTTTCAATCTTTGAAGGGCCATTGGATCTTTTCTTAAATCCAATCCTTCATCATTTTTGAATTCGTCAGCTAACCAGTTAATAATTACCTGGTCAAAATCATCACCACCTAAGTGCACATCACCATTAGTAGATTTTACTTCAAATACGCCATCTCCTAATTCAAGGACTGAAATATCAAAAGTACCACCACCTAAATCGTACACAGCAATGATTTGATCTTTATCTCTTTTATCTAAACCATAAGCCAGTGCAGCAGCAGTAGGCTCATTAATAATTCTTTTAACTTCTAAACCTGCAATCTGACCAGCTTCTTTAGTAGCTTGTCTTTCTGAGTCATTAAAATAAGCAGGAACGGTAATAACAGCTTCAGTTACTTCCTGTCCTAAATAATCTTCTGCAGTAGCTTTCATTTTTTGCAAAATCATTGCGGAAAGTTCCTGCGGAGTATAATTTCTATCTCCTATTTTAACTCTTACTGTATCATTATTGCCTTGTTCAACTCCGTAAGAAGCCATTTTTTTCTCGTCAGATACTTCAGAGAATTTTTTACCCATAAATCTTTTTACAGAAGATATAGTATTATGAGGATTAGTGATCGCCTGTCTTTTAGCAGGATCTCCTACTTTTCTTTCCCCTTTTCCATTATCTAAAAACGCCACTATTGAGGGCGTAGTTCTTCTACCTTCGCTGTTTGGGATTACAACGGGCTCATTACCCTCCATAACCGCAACACAGGAGTTAGTAGTACCTAAATCTATTCCAATAATTTTTCCCATGATAAACTTTATATTTTTTTGTTTCTAAATTTCTTTTTCGAATCAAGAAATAGATTACAAGCCTTGTGCCAAGCAGTTAAGCGGTCTATTTCTATGACATATTGTCATTTGACTAAGTTGGAACTGTCTTGACTAATGACAAATTCATAGTTTTATTTTTGTACTTATGTAACCTATGGTAAATTTATCCCGTCAAAGAGAAGATATTGGAAACAACAGATAGAAAATCGGGTCTTACTTTTTACGCCACTATAGCATTAAAGCTATTTATTTTTTCGGCAGGCATCACAATTTTATGGTTGGGCAAACCTGTAATTGTTCCTCTTGCCGCTGGCTTATTGCTTTCATTTATTTTATTGCCGGTAGTTAATTTTTTAGAAAGAAAATCATTTCCGAAATTTCTAGCCATTCTTACCACCATCGTTTCATTACTAGCTATAGTAGGAACAGTTATTTTCTTGTATTCTAATCAGATTATTCAAATCATTGATCAACTAGGGTCTTTTCAAAGTAAATTAATTGATACGGTTAACTCTATAGTTGAGGCTATTAATAAAAACCTTGACTTAAAGGAAGATTTAAAAACTCCTGAGGTAATGAATAAAGCTCAGGAGGTGATAGATAATAATGAATTTCTTCCTCGGGTGATTGGCGGTATCTTGAAATCTTTAGGAAACATATTGCTTTTCATCGTATTCACGATTCTTTTTCTGAATTATAGAAAAGGATTACTTAAAGCTGTTAAAACTTTCGGGAGGAATAGCGAGGCTAGTAAAAATATTGGACATGCAGTTGTTGAAGCTTCCAAATTAGGAAGAAACTACGTTTTAGGAAACTTACTTTTAATTACAGTATTAACCATAATAAATACCACAGGTTTATTGATCATCGGAATTGATTATCCATTATTTTTTGGTTTTCTGCCTGCTTTATTTTGCATAATACCTTATATAGGATCCTTAATGGGTGCCAGTATTGTGTTGCTGTTTACTATCTTTAATTACGATGCATTAGTGTACCCAATTAGTGTTATAGGCCTGTTTTGGTTTAGTCAACTATTGGAAAGCAATGTGCTAAACCCTAAAATTATAGGTGAAAATTTAAAATTGAGTGTATTATTTGTGATAATTACACTAATGATTGGTCAAATGATGTGGGGAGTGGCCGGGCTGATATTATCAGTACCTATGATGGCTATATTTAAAGTGTTCTGTGAACATTTTGAACATTTAAAACCTATATCTACTTTAATTGGCACTGAGGTGCATACTGCTCCAGGCGAGAAACATAATGACTTATTTGCAACTATTAAAAAGTTCTTTTCTAAATCGGATAGTAAAAATGGTTAAATCATTTGGCATAATTTCTATACTTTTGTGCAGTGGCTATTCAAAAATCTCATCAAGAATTTAACAACATACCCATAAAGCGGCAATTAATTTTGATGGCTGAAAATATTCGTACACCAGAAAATATGGGGATGATATTTAGAGTGGCAGAGGCTTTTGGCGTTGAACAGATTATTTTTACCGGAACCCATGGCATTGAGCTTAGCACTAAGGCTAAACGTGCTTCGCGAAGTACCTATCAGCGAATTCAATTCTCATTTGAAATAAACACATTAGAAAGTATTATCAAACTTCAAGATCAAGGCTATTTCACCATAGCCTTAGAAATTACCAAAGATAGCAAGCCCATTCAGGAATGTAAATTTTCAGAATACTCGAAAATAGCCCTTATTATAGGCTCGGAACGTAATGGTATATCTGAAGAAGCCTTGAAAAGATCTCAGCAGGCAGTCCATATTCCATTGTACGGGCACAATTCTTCCATTAATGTGGTGAGCGCATTATCAATTGCACTACAAGAGATTACGAGAATCTAGCTATATTTTAAATTATAGAGTTTTATATTCTATAAATCACGGCATTAATATGCATGCCGGCTCCAACCGAAGCTAAAATAATATCATCCCCCGTTTTAACTACATGGCCATCTAATTGATGCTTCATCATCATATCGAACATTACCGGAACAGTGGCTACAGAATTGTTCCCAAATTTTTGAATGGTCATGGGCATTAAACTCTCAGGGTCTAAAGGCAAATCATATAATTGCCCTAGTTTTCTTAATATGGCTTCATCCATTTTTTGATTAGCCTGATGAATTAATACTTTTTTAATAGTACTTAACATTATACCGGATCTTTTTAGAGCTACCTGCATTCCTGAGGCTACTTTGTCCAAGCTGTATTCATAAATTTTACGGCCTTTCATTTTAATGTATCTGCTTTCCTGGTTGTGGGAGGGGTTATTAGATTTATCCATCGTAAGGAAACTTAATTCTGCATCAGCATCGGTTCTATTGGCAAAACCTAATATACCTTTGCGGTCGTCATCATAAGAGGCAGAGACAATTGTGGCACCGGCACCATCAGAAAAAATCATGGAGTCTCTGTCGTGCGGATCAATAGTTCGGCTCAGTGTTTCTCCGCCAATAACCATCACATTTCTACAAAAACCACTTCTTATCATTTGATAAGCCTGTATTACTCCTTGTAACCAACCAGGGCAACCAAAAACCAAATCGTAGCAAACCACATCAGGATTTGCTATTTGCAATTTATGTTTGACTTTTGCTGCTAAACTAGGCACGTTATCTACCCTATTGGTTTCAAAAGCTATATCACCAAAATTTTGAGCATATATGATATAATCTAATTCTTCTTTATTGATACTGCTATTGGATAATGCAATTTTGGCAGCCTCATAACCCAGGTCAGAATTCAATTGGTCTTTATCTGCATATCTTCTCTCCCTGATGCCGGTAATTTTTTCAAATTTCTTTATGATTTCCTCATTGTTTATATCAAAAGGAACTCCTTCTTCAGTGAAAAAATCATGCTGTAAAAAATCTTCATTTTTTACAATGTTGCCAGGAATATAAGATCCTGTGCCATTAAATATAACATTTGGCGTTTTCATTTTTTTAACTTTAATCTTGTTCTTTTATTATTCTAACCGCATCCCAGCAGGCATTTGCCGCTTGTTCAATTCTTTCTTTGCTTAACTTTTGCTGGTGGTCTATCTGCAATTTTGTTAAAGAAGTAATTGGCCCGTAGGCTAGCGAAATTATCGTATATAAGGGTAGATCTTTAATGGCCTTGGCTCTTTTGGCTTCTATAAAAAACATCATGACTGGCGACATAATCATGAAACTTTCCTCACGGGTAAGCATACTCATATAATTGGCATACCTATGTTGTTCTATAAATTGAAATTCCTGAGGATGATCCAAAAAATAAATCACCAGATTCATCCATAAGTGCTTAAATCTATTTTTGAAGCTAATCGTCTCATTGTAATCAACTAGCATATTATGCATAACCTCCCTCTTTATTTCTAAAAAGAGCTCATTTATGAGGGCTTCTTTATTTTCGAAATATCTGTAAATAGTTCCTGCACCTACGCCAGCACGTTCTGCAATCATCGAAATTGGAGTACCATGAAATCCAAATTCTGAAATACACTTTAAGGTGGATTTCAAAATAAGAGACTTTTTGTCCAGCTTATTTTTTGTCGCGGAATGAACGTTCATTCCGTTAAGGTCAGTATAAAATTTCGAAATTCATATTATTATAATTGTTTTTATATTCTTCTGGTGAGAAAAAATGTTTTTTTTATCAAAACGTCAGGAGTTTTTTCTTTTTATGAGAACAGGATATGATAGTAGCTTTTATGGGAAAGTTATTCTCTTACTAACTAAAAGCAAGGATTTTCTTCTTATAAATCATGAAGCAATAGGCAGCTATTGCTTCATGATTTATTAGGCTTTCTGAATCCTAAATTTAGAATTGAAATCATGTTATTGAATAGTTGCTATATAACCACCTTGCTAAATTGTAATCATATAACAAATAGTATGCTTGAAAAGAGCAATCAATTTTGTATTTTAAAAGAAGGGGAGGAGCTGTGAAAATCTGATAGATGGATCTATCTATTTTTCCTTCTTGTCGGCCCTTTTGCTCTTTTCACACTTTTTTTATCCTTACCCTTATACTCATTCCATGTTTGTTGAGATTGCGTAGTGCGGGTAGTAGGAGTGCAGGAAGTTGAAAAGTAAAATACAATTAGAATAGTTGATAATATATACAATGTTCTTTTTAACATGCTAATTAAGTTTAACTTTAATTTATTGCTGTTTATCCAAAATTAATAAACGTTTATCTATTTATTATAGTATCCGTTACATAAAATCAAAATAACTGATTATTCGTTCAATGATGTAAGGTAATCTTTAATTATGCACTTACGTATGAAATTAAAATATAGATTAGGACTGGGAATTAAATGACTTTTTTGGCAATTGAACTTCATTTAGATTATATTTGAACCTCAATTCGGGAATTTATTGATTCTCTTTTAAACAAAAAATACTTTATGGCTTGGTTTAAGCGACAAAATAAAGGGATTTTAACCCCCACAGAAGATAAAAAAGAAGCTCCGGACGGACTTTGGTACAAAACCCCCAATGGTAAAATAATCCACATGCGGGAATTGAAGCAAAACGCATATGTTTGCCCTGATGATGATTATCATGTAAGAATTGGATCCAAAGAATATTTCGAAATTCTTTTTGACGATAATAAATTTACAGAACTTGATAAAGATATGTCTTCAGCAGATCCTTTGGACTTTGTAGATAGCAAGCCATACCCGGTTCGTATAAAACAATCGCAAGAGAAGGTGGATCTGAAAGATGCAGTAAGATCAGCACATGGTAAAATCAATGGGCTTCCTATCTGCATAGCATGTATGGATTTCTCATTTATAGGTGGCTCTATGGGTTCGGTAGTAGGTGAGAAAATAGCCAGAGCAATAGAATATTCTATCAAAAAGAAAGTTCCTTTTCTAATGATTTCTAAATCAGGGGGAGCCAGAATGATGGAAGCTGGTTTTTCTCTAATGCAGATGGCTAAAACTTCTGCCAAGTTAGCACAACTTTCAGAAGCTAAAGTTCCTTATATCTCTTTATTAACAGATCCTACAACTGGTGGAGTAACAGCATCATACGCAATGTTAGGAGATTTCAATATTGCAGAACCAGGCGCTTTAATTGGCTTTGCAGGCCCGAGGGTTATTAGAGAAACAATAGGGAAAGATTTACCAAAAGGATTTCAAAGTTCTGAGTTTGTATTAGATCATGGATTCCTCGATTTTATTGTAGATAGAAGACAGTTAAAAACTAAACTGACTACTTTATTGAAGATGTTGGATTAATTTTTTTCTTGATAATACTTTAAAGGTCAAAAATGAATTTTTAGGAATTTATTTTTGACCTTTTTATTTATGTGTAAGGTAATAATAAGCTCTTCTGAATTTTGTTATATTTTTTTGTTTTCCTAATTTCAAATTTCAATCATAAATTACTATTCATGAAAAATATCTTCCTAGCTTCATTATTCATCTTTTCATTTTCACTCACTCCTGGTTTTTCACAAACAGAAGAAATCTCAACAAAACGTAACTTTGCATTTCTGGAAGTAGGAGGAGTTGGATTATTTTCTTCTGTTAATTATGAAAGGCAGCTTAGCAAAGAGCCGGGATTTTCTTTAAGAGGAGGCATAGGTTTTTATTCCGAAGATGATCTTTACGTTACTTATAATTTAGGAACACATTTTTTATTTTCTTTAAATAAAAGCAAAAATGCCTTTCTTGATTTAGGTGTTGGCGTAAGTCTGGCGAATGAATATGTAGGAATTAGAGAAGATGGTAGGTTTAGAGATCAATTTATAAATTTGGTACCCAGCTTAGCCTATAGAAAGCAATTTAAAAGCGATACTTTTATGAAAGTGGGAATAAATTTAGTGTTGAATGACCGTGCAGTATCACCTTGGGCCCATATTGCAATTGGTAAACGGTTTTAAGTTAATTGCTTCAAGGTTTTCCTGGCTCTGGATTGAAAACCCGCAGATCCATTTGGCATTCTATCTTCCAAAATTAGAATAAGCTCATTTTTAAGTTCTGGATATTCTTCAACAATACCTGCCAGTACAGTCATAGCAAATACCTGAATAGCCACCGCTTCATTTCTATTTATTAGATATTTAAAACATAAATCTACTGCTGCATCATGATGTTTTTTAGGAAGAGTTACATATTGCAAAATCCTTAAAGTGTTTCGTTTTATTGCATCTGTTGGTTTTTCGATCAGCTTTTTAATCATTAACTGGGCATAAGGCAGAAAAACATCGGGGTTGCCAATAGCTAATTCACTTAATATTAATCCTGTTTTTTGTACTGCTCTAATGTTTTCATGATAAAGCAGGGTTATTAAATCTTTTAAGATTTCAGGATTTTTAGAAACTAAAAGCACCATATTCTTCAATTCGTCTTTGGTTATAGAATCATTAGAGCAGATAATTTTTAAAATTTCATTTTTCATTAGTTAAATATAGTCCATCTCATCCAATCTTTATAGTTTTACACCATGCGCCTTATTCGGAAACCGGTATTATGCAATTATTACGTCACTTACAGGTGCAATGCCAGTTGTTACTTCTGTGATATTTGGGAAAAGCCGAGTCCTTATATAAAACTGGAGGATGTAAAAGCCAACTTAATTGCCTTAAAGAAAATGGGCGTGAAAGTAGTAGATTTTACAGGAGGAGAACCTCTCTTACATCATGATATTCACCATTTTCTGAAAATTGCCAAAGACCTGGGTTTTATCACCACCCTTACCACCAATGGATTGCTTTACCCTAAAAAAGCAGAAAGTTTGAAAGGTCTTATAGATATGCTTCACTTTTCATTAGATGCTTTCGATAAAGAAAAGCATGATACAGCCAGAGGAGTAGCCTGTTATGATTTTGTAATGCAATCCATTCAAAAGGCTAAATCTTTTGGAGAAAAGCCCGACATATTATTTACGGCTATGAATGATAATATGGACGAGCTGGAAAAAGTTTATCAAAACATCTGCCTTCCTAATAATTTAATACTCATTATCAATCCTATTTTCGATTATAATACTGTGAAAACAGGAGGAGGCCTCACGCAGGATAATATGAAGAAACTGAGTGCCTTTGGCAAGAGAAAAAATGTTTTTATGAACGAAGCCTTTTTGGAGCTAAGGAAAGATGGGGGTAATCATACCTCTGATCCTGTTTGTAAAGCCGCCAGCACTACCTTGGTAATTTCGCCAGAAAATGAATTAGTGCTACCATGCTATCATTTAGGAAAAAAGTCTTTCCCTATTGAAAACAATTTGGATAAGTTATACAAAACGGATGAAGTACAGGAGTTAATCGCCTTGGAAGGTCGTTTGCCCGCTTGTGAAGGCTGTGCCATTAATTGTTATATGCAACCATCATTTTCGGTGGAGATCAATAAATATTTTTGGAAATCATTGCCCTCCACTCTTAAATATAATGCTATTAAAGGGACCTGGAAAAAAGCTTTTTAAATTATTTTGAGATTATCTCAACTTTTTAAAAGCACAAGTTGTTAAGATTCAAAATGTATTAGAAAAAAATCTATAAGCTTATATAGTTTTAGCTTTTATCTAATATATTTGCATTTCAATTCATTGAATAGTAAAAGAACAAAATTATAAGTTCATGACAGAAGTAGTAATTGCATCAGTTATTGCCTTTACAGTAATCATACTCTTTTTAGTATTTATACTGTTATTTGCACAATCAAAGTTAGTTCAATCAGGTCCGGTAAATATTTATGTAAACGGAGATGAAGAAAATCCAATCGTAACATCTGCCGGCTCTACGCTTTTATCAACCCTTTCTGCGCAAAGCGTTTATTTACCCTCAGCTTGTGGTGGTGGTGGTACATGTGCCATGTGTAAATGTGTAGTGGAAGATGGTGGAGGCGATGTGCTTCCTACAGAAGAAGGTCACTTAACCAGAGCAGAGAAAAAAGAAAATGTACGTTTATCTTGCCAGGTAAAGGTAAAAGAAGATATGCATATTCGCATTCCTGAAGAGATTTTTGGTATCAAGAAATGGGAGTGTACTGTAAAATCAAACTACAATGTTTCTACCTTTATTAAGGAATTTGTAGTGCAATTGCCTGAAGGAGAAACTTTAGATTTTGAATCAGGGGGTTATATTCAGATTGATGTGCCTAAAACTGTTGTTGAATTTAAGGACATGGATATTACGCCACATCCTGAATTAGGTCATAAAGAAGATATTTTCCAGGAAGATTGGGATAAATTTGCTCTTTGGGACTTAGTGATGAAAAATGATGAGGAAATCTTTAGAGCTTACTCTATGGCCAACCACCCTGCAGAAGGTAACATCATTATGTTAAATATTCGTATTGCTACGCCTCCATTCGACAGAGCAAAAAATGGCTGGATGGATGTTAATCCGGGTATTTGTTCTTCTTATGTATTTGCTCAAAAACCTGGTGATAAAGTAACAATTTCTGGTCCTTACGGTGAATTCCATATCAATGAATCTGATGCTGAAATGATTTATATTGGTGGAGGTGCTGGTATGGCTCCTTTGAGATCACACATTTTCCATCTATTCCATACTCAGGGAACAGATAGAAAAGTATCGTATTGGTATGGCGGTAGATCTAAAAGAGAATTATTTTATACCAATCATTTTAGAGATATAGAAAAAGATAATCCTAATTTTAATTTCCACATCGCATTATCTGAACCAATGGAAGAGGATAAGTGGAAAATTAAAAAGAGCATAGATGATAAGGAAGCTGATGGATATACAGGATTTATTCACCAGGCCTTATACGATAATTATTTAAAAGATATAAAAGAACCTGAGGAAATTGAGTTCTATTTATGTGGACCTCCCTTGATGAACTCAGCAGTTTTAAAAATGTTGGATGATATGGGTGTGCCTCCTGAAAATATTCGATTTGATGACTTTGGAGGATAATTATTCATTTAATACAAACAATTAATAAAAAAAGGAAGCTTCTAAAGCTTCCTTTTTTTATTATAAGTTTTTCTCCCTTTCCTCTTTTTCCTTCTCCCTCTGCTTCTTTCTCCTTCTCCAAAACAAGTATCCTATAAAAATTAAAATGGGCATACCAATAAAAAGTATGTAGTCAAAAGGAGTTTCTAAAGTAAGTGGCTCACTATCTGCAGGATTTGGAACACCTTGAGGTATTTGTAAAAAAATAAACGTGCTTATTAAGCCAATAGAATTATATATTAAAGATATCATATCTTATTATTCTAGTTTAAAAATTTATTTAAAATTATACTCTAGTACTTAAAGACGAGATTAATGGAAAAAAGATGAGGCAAAACCTACATTCGTTGTTATTTAAAGGTATTTTAATGGTCTCCAGTTCTTTCTATGGTTAAATTGCAGTAATTGCTAATTAAACATCCTTAACAAACGATTGTAATAAAATAAAAAATTTTTTCAAATATAGTATGCATGCATACTATATTTTCGTATATTTGAATTCAATGAAGAGAGATGAATCAATAGATTATAATATAAAAGCTGCATGGCATGCTATTTCGCGTATGTATAACCAACAAGCAGTAAAATATGGCATCACAACTTCAATCGGATTTGTGCTGTTAAATATAAACACTAAGGAAGGAACACCTGCTACCAAAATAGCCCCACTCATGGGGCTGGAAAGTAGGAGTCTTACGCGCATGTTGAAAAGCATGGAAGAAAAAGGACTTATTTATAAGCAGCCAGATCCTGAAGATAAAAGATCAGTCAGGATATTTTTAACTGAATTAGGCATTGAGAAAAAAGCGATATCACGGATTACGGTTAAAACTTTTAATGAGGCAGTTATAGATAGTATCAGTCCGAAAGAATTAGAGATATTTTTTGAAGTCATTTTTAAAGTGAATAAAATTATTGACGACAATAACATCTATAATAAAGTAGAAGAAAAAGTAGAACAGAAATAATTTTTTAATATAACATAGGTCAACAAAAACTTATATACTTATGAAGCGAGTTATCAGAAAAGTAGCAGTATTAGGTTCGGGAATCATGGGTTCCAGAATTGCTTGCCACTTTGCCAACATTGGAGTACAAGTACTTTTACTTGATATGGTTCCCCGGGAGCTTTCAGAAGAAGAAAAGAAAAAAGGCTTAACGATGGAGTCTCCACAGGTGAGAAACCGAATAGTAAATGAAGCCTTTGATTCAACGCTGAAAAATAAACCCGCAGCATTGTATCATCCTGAATTTGCCGATAGAGTTATGCTCGGCAATTTTGATGATGATTTAGAAAAAATTAAAGATTGCGACTGGGTTTTAGAAGCTATAGTTGAGCGATTAGACATCAAACAACAAATGTTTGAAAAAGTTGAGAAGCATCGTAAACCCGGCACTATCATTTCTTCTAATACTTCTGGTATTCCTATACATTTAATGTTGCAGGGCAGAAGTGATGATTTTCAAAAGCATTTCTTAGGAACTCACTTTTTTAATCCGCCGCGTTACCTGAAGTTATTGGAAATTATTCCTACACAACAAACTGATCAGGAAATAACAGACTTTTTAATGCATTATGGTGATTTATACTTAGGTAAAACCACTGTACTGTGTAAAGATACCCCTGCATTTATTGCCAATAGGGTAGGTATTTATGCCATTTTAAAAGTAGTGGATACTATGCAAAAAATGGGTTTGAATATTGATGAAGTAGATAAATTAACCGGCCCAGTTATTGGCCGACCTAAATCTGCTACTTTCCGAACTTCAGATGTTGTAGGTCTGGATACTTTGGTGAAAGTTGCTAATGGCTTATATGAAAATCTTCCAGATGATGAAAGTAGAGAAACCTTCAAATTACCTGATGTAATTGGTAAGCTTGAAGATAATAATTGGCTAGGCGATAAAACGGGTCAGGGTTTTTACAAGAAAACCAAAAAAGACGGTAAGACTGAAATACTAACCCTCGATTTAGAATCGATGGAGTATAAGCCAAAGCAGAAAGCGTCTTTTGGTACTTTAGAGCAAACCAAACCAATTTCCAGTTTAAAGGAGAGGTTCCCGGTTTTACTCAATGGAAAAGATAAAGCAGGTGAATTTTACAGAGATTCGTTCTACGCACTTTTCAAGTATGTAAGTAATAGAATTCCTGAAATATCTGATGAGCTATACAGAATTGATCAGGCAATTTGCACTGGTTTCGGCTGGGAAATTGGACCTTTCGAAACCTGGGATACACTGGGAGTGAAGAAGACCGTTGAAAAAATGGAGGAATTAGGCTATAAACCTAATCAGTGGATATACGACATGCTCGAAAGCGGTGCAGATACCTTCTATAAAGTAGAAAAAGGAGTAAAGCAATACTATGATATTGATTCCAAATCATATAAAGCTATTCCAGGAACGGAAGAATTTATTATTCTTGAAAATTTAAGAGAGAGTGGTAAAGTAATCTGGGAAAATGCAGAAGCATCAATTATCGATTTAGGTGATGATGTGATTAATGTAGAATTCCATTCCAAGTCTAACTCAATTGGTGGCGGAGTAATTGAAGCCATTAATAAAGGTATTTCCTTAGGTGAAGAGAGATACAAAGGAGTAGTTATAGCCAATGAAGGATCTAATTTCTCAGTAGGGGCTAATTTAGGAATGATTTTCATGTACGCCATTGAGCAGGATTATGATGAATTAGATTTTATGATTCGTCAGTTCCAGCAAACTATGATGCGCATCAGGTATTCTTCAATACCGGTAGTGGCCGCACCACATAATATGGCGCTAGGTGGTGGTTGTGAACTTTCCCTTCATGCAGATCATATCCAGGCATCTGCTGAAACCTATATTGGTTTAGTAGAAGTAGGAGTGGGTGTCATCCCAGGCGGTGGCGGTACCAAAGAGAATGCTTTAAGGGTGTCAGATAGATTGCAAGAAGGTGATGTTGAATTAAATGTATTGCAAAATGCATTTATGAATATCGCTACAGCCAAGGTGGCTACTTCTGCTGAAGAAGCCAGAGATATGGGTATTTTAAGATCCTCCGATGGAATTAGCATGAATAGAAACCGACAAAT
>JBBSPJ010000017.1:0-25078 GCA_038258905.1 Cytophagales bacterium | reverse complement strand
TGCTTTTAAGTGGTTTTTGAGTGAGGTACAATAGCAAACAGATAGCATATTTCTCTACTAAGCAATAAATTAAGAGGTAGTGCCATAAATTATTCGAAATAAAATGCGTCAATCAACTTTTTACGAAGCATTTTTAAATTCCTTCGGGTGACAATGATACATCTCATTAAAGGATTTATAAAAATATGATCTACTATTAAAACCTGTTTCGTAAATCACCTCGCTTACACTCATCTCTTCATTTTTCAATAAATCAGCAGCTTTTCGTAGTCTGTATTTTTTAATTAGACCGTGTGGAGTAATACCCACAGATGACTTCACCTTTTTATAAAGTGAGGCCTTACTCATTCCTACTTCATGGGCAATCAACTCTGCATTCAAATGAGGGTCACTTAAATGCTTTTCAATAAATTGAGTGACCAAAACAAAGAATTCATCATCTTTAACACTAAGTCCAGTGTTGAATTGATCAAGTTCAATTTCTGTAAACTGCTCAAATCGTTCTTTAATTTTCTCGTTTTTTTGAATTAAAGATTCAATCCTAATGAATAGATGCTCTGGATGAAATGGCTTTGGAATATATGAATCGGCACCCATCTGCAAGCCCTCTATCCTATTTTCTATTCCGGCTTTTGCTGTTAGAAGAATTACAGGTATATGGGTAGTTTCAATATTGTCTTTAATATTTTTACATAACTCATATCCGTCCATTTCCGGCATTAGCACATCAGAAATCACCAAATCGATGTTTTCGACAGTAAGAATTTTTAATGCCGCAATTCCATTTTTCGCGGTATAAACTTTATATTTATTTCCCAATATTTCTTTCATCATACCAAGTATTTGTAGCTGATCATCTACAACTAAAAGTGAATATTTCTTTGTGTGATTTAAGTTTTCTTCCAAATAGGTAATTTCGTCATTTAGCTGATTATCATATTCAAATTCCCTGGCAACATCCTCTGACGATACAGGAAGTGATATTTCTAAGCTATTTACATGTTCATCTTTAGGATAATGATCTGCCAAAGCAGGGATTTCAATTGTAAATACTGAGCCTACATTTAACTCCGTTTCTAATGTGATATTTCCCCGATGTAATTCAATTAAACTTTTTGTTAAGGACAGACCTATTCCTGCACTTGGAATGGATTTTAATTTTTCTTTTTGAGAGGTAGGATGGTGAAAAAATCTTTCAAAGATTATCTCTTTGTCTGAAGCATTGATGCCAATTCCATCATCTTTCACTTTGAAGATAATATTTCCCTCTTTTTCCGCTACAGAAACAATTACACTTCCTCCTGGTGTGTTATATTTGATTGCATTAGATATCACATTGATCAAGATTCTTTCCACTTTTTTTGGGTCTATCCATGCAATAAATGTCTCGGGCTCCGGAGTGAATTCGAGATTTAAATCATGTGCTATGGCATGCTGCTGAAAAGTTTCAGTGATTTGTTGCGTAAATGTCACTATCTCAATTGGCTGAACTTCTGGCTTTTCCTTTCCGCTTTCTATTGATCGAAATTGAATCAATTCTTCGATCAGCTTATGTAATCGCAATGAATTACTATAAACTGTTTTAAGTTGCCTCTTCTCCCAAGTTCCTGTCAGCTTTTTCATCAAAGTTGCTACTGGCCCTAAAATCAGCGTAAGTGGCGTTCTGAATTCATGAGCTACATTCGTGAAAAATTCTAACTTGTAGTCATTTAACTCTTTCATTTGCTGTACTTTTAGCCGGTTGATAGAAATAGCACGCTTGTTTCTATTTCTTTGACGAACAACTAAAACAATAACAAATTGTAAGGCTATTAAGAGGAACACATAAAAAGCATAGGCCCAATTTGACCTCCAAAATGGAGGACTTACTGTAAGGGCTAAAGTTTTTACACGTTCATTCCAGTCACCATTCTCATTAGTTTGTTTTATATACAAAACATAATCACCTGGAGGAATATTTGTTAGGTTAACCAATGAGCGTTGATCAATATAATTCCATTGTTTATTAAAATTCTTAAGAAAATATGCATGCTGAATTCTTTGCTTATTCCAATAAGTAAGTGTGGTTAATTGGAAACTGATAAAATTTTGATCGTATTTCAAAGTGATACTAGCAGTAAGATCTAGTTGCTTTTGAAGCACTTCTGATGAGTCACTTGGTGAAATTAATAGGTTATTAATCTTAAAATCTTTAAGGTACAGCTTCGGAAAAGTGCTGATGGTTTCCATTTTCAAGGGATAAATAATATCAAGACCGTTAATTCCACCGAAATATAATTTATGCGATAAGGTTTCATGAAATGAGGCTCCATCTGTATATTCATTATTTATGAGCCCATCGTTGGAATTGTATATTTTTACTTTGGAAGTTAATGGATCAAATAGTATTAAGCCTTGATTAGTAGATAACCAAATGACATTATTAGAATCTAATAAAATAGCATGAATAGTATGATTTGGTAAGCCATTTATGCTTGTGTAGCTTTTAACTAAATAAGGTTTGGTATTAATTGATATTTGATTTAAACCTCCACTGGTGCCCACCCAAATTTTGTTGGCTTCTTTATCAATAAGTAGGCTCAAGACATCATCGTTATTGAGGCGTTGGTGAATGTTAAGCTGTGTACTTAAATGGGCATCAATACTTTTGGAAAGCGAATTATACCTGTAAATGCCAGCTCCACGCGTTCCAAACCATAAAATATTAGGTTTTTCTTCAGCAATACTGTAAACTACATTGCTATTAATTGAATTCTTACCGCCAGATTCGCTATAGGTGATTTGCTGAATATCCTGTACAAAGTATTCGCCTTTAATTTTATTTACATGAAAACCAACCACTCCATAACCACTTGTCCCTAGCCAAATTCCTCCATAAGAGTCAATACAGATGGAGTAAATGTTCCCAAATTGCAATTGATTACTATTTTTAAAATCACGCGGGAAATGAAGGATTTTCTCCGATCCGGCCTCAATCATATCAATACCCTCACCGTCTACACCAATCCATAAATTTCTGTTGCGATCTGGCTGAATTGCTAAAACAGTATTGTTGCTCAACCCGTTAGAAATATCTAAAACTTTGTTTTCTTTATTTTTCTCAATAATATTTAATCCTCCACTCCGCGTACCCACGTAAAGTTTTCCTTTCTCGTCTTCATAGACTGCTCTTACTATATTATTTGATAATCCTGTCTTATCTTTGGTTTTTCCTGAGAGAGAATAGAATGCACGAGTTTTATTCAAAAATTTATAAACCCCATCTCCATCAGTCGAAATCCATAATAAGTCTTGCTCAGTTTCTTTGATATCTAGAATTTTTCGTTGCTCCTTTGAGAGAAAAGCAAATTTATTTGAGACATTTATACTTCTAAAAGTATCATTTTCCAGCTTTACTTTAAAAATACTTCCAAGTTCCGTTCCTAACCAGAAAGCTGATTTATCTAAGCTTGCTGATATAGAAGAAACAGGGAACTTTGATGGTTGCAGTTCTTGGACGGAACGTCCCATATCCTGCATAGAAATAATTTTCAAACCACCATCTTGCAAGCTGATGATCAAATAGTATTTAGAATTAATGGAAATAAATTGATGGAGTTGTACTTGTTCAGGTTGCTTCAAATTGGTTGTAAAAACTACTTTTTGATTGAGTAAGCATACAATTTCCCCATCTTTCCCTAATAAATACAGGAGTCCGTCATTACTACCAATATCAACAACCTGTTTCAACCACTCTTCAGATACCTCTTTGCTTTTCAACTGTATAAATGAATCAGTTTCAGGATTGTAATGGCTAACTCCATGGCCTAGTACACTAACCCAGACTGCTGAATCCGGCCCTGTAGCCGCACGCATACTGTTTTCAATAAAAGGAATCATATTGAGATCGTCAAAATAACTGGTGAAAGAGTCCTTTTCTCTGTTATATTTATTTATGCCCTTATGTGTAATGATCCAAAGATTTTTATCTCTGTCTTCCAAAAAACCACGAATAATATTATTACTGATGCTGCCTTCATCAAAAACATCAGGAATATAGACTGTCACATGAGTGCCATCATATTTATTTAAGCCATCCCAACTACCAAACCATACAAACTTATTCTGATCCATATAAACTGAATTGATAGCACTATTCGATAATCCCTCAGTTTTACCAATATGTTGATATGGCAGATTAACAATGGAATCTGTTTGAGGGATGTTTCCCATCAGAGCAAAAAATAAAAAGATACCTGGCATCATAACAAATCAAAAAATAACGTCAAAACAAATGTCTTCCTTCTCATTTATGAATAGCCTTTTACTTATTTTAAAACAGGCAAACAAAAAGAAAAAGTTAAAATCTTAGCAGAAAAGAGTATGTTGAGTTTTGGTTTAAACACGGGTAAATAAACCCCATACTAAATGTAGCAAATACTTATGCTTAATACGTAACTATTTTGTCCTATTTAATCTAGCTTGTCCTCTAGAGTCTTAAGGTGCCTATAAAATACAACCAGTAGGACTTAATAAACAATCTGGCAGACTAAAAGAATATAGAATAGCTCGAGCTTGCAATCGTTTGCAATTCTTAATTATTAATATTCAATGGACATAGCCAAAAGATACACTAACAACCCTATCTTAATTCCTTCCGAACTTAAGCCAAGTATGGAAGGAATGGAGATAAAATGCTTACTAAATCCTGGTGTATTTTTATTTAACAATAAAGTATGGCTTTTACTGCGAGTAGCTGAAATGCCTATACAACAAGATCAAAAAATTAGCTTCCCTGTATATAATAAAAATGGCGAAATAGAAATATTATCCTTTGATAAGGAAGATCCTTATTTGGATTTCTCAGACCCTAGGATTATTTCTTATCAAGGAGCAGATTACCTTACCACTATTTCCCATCTCCGCCTAGTATGTGCTGAAAAGAATCAAGATTTTCAGGAATCTTCTGAATACCCTGCCATTTTTGGTAAAGGGGCCTATGAAAGCTACGGAATAGAGGATTGTAGAGTAGTGCAAATTGAAAATACTTATCATTTAAGTTATACACAAGTTTCTCCCTTAGGTGTAGGAGTTGGGCACATTACTACGGTTGACTGGAAGGTTTTCAATCGAAAAGGCATGATTTTACCTCCTCACAATAAAGACTGTGCGATTTTTGGTGAGAAAATTAATGGCAAATACTACGCTTTGCACAGACCCAGTAGCACTCAGTTAGGAGGCAACTACATCTGGTTAGCAGAATCTCCTGACTTAGTACATTGGGGAAATCACAAATGTATTGCTACCACTAGAAAAGGAAGCTGGGATTCAGCACGTGTAGGTGCCGGTGCAGCTCCTATTAAAACGAGCCAGGGATGGCTGGAGATTTATCATGGTGCCAATGACTCACATAAATATTGCTTAGGAGCCTTATTGCTAGATCTAAATGATCCATCAATTGTATTAGCAAGAAGTGAACATCCTATTATGGAGCCCAAAGCTGCCTATGAATTAACCGGATTTTTTGGAAATGTGGTATTTACGAACGGACACATTGTGGACGGAGACACTATAACAATGTATTACGGAGCTAGCGATGAAGTGATTTGTATGGCTGAATTTTCCATTAAAGAAATATTATCTACCCTTACTACTGATAAATAATGTTGAAGGAAAAATCAAATATAAAAGATAAAGACTTTAAAGGCTCTTCGCAGGAGGCACCTATTCAGCCTAAAACAGGATTTTGGAATAAACCCTTAGTCGAGTTGCAGTTTTTTATGACAATGCCACGACAGATGCGGGTCCTTTTAATGACTAATTTAATCTACGCTTTTGTGCTTCCTGTCATCGATATATTTGTGGGAGCCTATATCATGAGGAGTTCTAACAACCCTGAAATTGTAGTTATTTACCAACTTACTGTTTACACCGGTATTCCCATTACTTTCCTATTAAACGGGTACTTATTAAATAAAATAAAAATAGCCAACTTGTACAGTTTTGGTATGCTATTAAGTGGTATATCTATGCTTTTTATGATGACCATGAATGATCTTTCACCTGTAGGAGTAGGCATTGCAGGTCTTCTTATGGGATGTTCTTTTGGCTTTTTCTGGGCCAATCGTGATTACCTTGCATTAAACACAACAAATGATTCTAACAGGAATTATTACTATGGACTTGAAACCTTCTTTTATACATTAACCTTCATCATTGTTCCGTTTGTAGTAGGTATTTATCTATCCAAAGCGGATGCAGGCTCATGGTTTAACGGCAATATGAACCGAGCTTACCAAATAGTAACACTGGCGGTAATTCTATTAACCATTATTTCCAGTATCGTTGTGCATCAGGAAAAATTTAATAACCCCGTTCAGAAAAAATTTCTGTATTTAAAATTCCATGCATTGTGGAATAAAATGATGGTGCTGGCAGGTTTAAAAGGATTGGCGCAGGGTTATCTGGTAACGGCACCTGCTATCTTAATTATGATGCTGGTCGGAAATGAAGGCTCTTTAGGCACTGTACAGGCTATTAGCGGTGTTTTAACTGCATTTGTACTGTACTTTTTAGGCAGGGTGGCATTACCAAAACATAGAATATATATCTTATCTATCGGGTTAGTTATTTTCCTAATAGGCACTGTGGTAAATGGTGTTTTATTTTCAGCTGCAGGAGTCATTGTCTTTGTACTTTCTAAAGTGCTTTTCCAACCACTGCATGATATTGCTTACTTTCCAATACAGATGAAAGTAATTGATGTGGTTTCTAAAATAGAAAATCGGAACGAGTTTGCCTATATATTTAATCATGAATTTGGTTTGTATATCGGTCGTTTCATTGGCTTGGGTGTATTCATTTTGCTTGCAACCTACGTGTCACAGGTTTTTGCTTTAAAATATTCACTAATCATCATTGCAGTTTTACAAATCGCATCTATTCCTTTAGCAAAGCATATTATCAATCAATCTAATATTTTAAGCAAATGAAATCTAGTATTTATACCATACTAATTATTACTCTATTCTCTTGTGAGCAGGCTATCCAAGTACGAGAGCAAATATCTATTGCAAGAATTGAAAACATGCCGGACCAGCCACAGCCTTTTAAAATGTTGGATTGGGATGAGAAAGCCATTAACTATGATCAGTACGCTTTTAATCATGAGTTGGAAGGTGATTTTCTTCCACTTGTATGGATAGATAGTGCCAAAAGAAATTTTGATCAATTAACATTTGGACTATATACTGTCATCGGAGATGTAAGACAAGGTCCGAAAGGAAGTACCGAATTTCATGAAGCATTGAATGGAATGGGTGCTGTAATGAGTGCAGGCCTTATGGGAATTGACAAGACCAATCAATCTGGTTTCAACTATGTAAAAATGATTCAAAATTACTTCAATAGTGAAAATGGATGGAATATTATGATGAATAATACACATCCTTCTGTAGCACTATTGGGTGGAGGTTATGGTAGAGATTGGTGGTACGATGTATTCCCTAATTTAGTCTTCTATGCCATATGTGACTTATACCCTGATGTACCACAAGCTGACAGCTTACAGTTAATTATAGCCGAGCAATTCTTCAAGGCAGACTCTGTATTGAACGGCAATTATGATTTCTCCTACTTTGACTATGGGAAAATGAAAGGTTTTGTTAATCATATTCCGCTACAGCAAGACGTTTCAGCTGGCCATGCTTATGTCCTTTTATCTGCTTATGAAAAATTCAAGGATCCAAGATACTTAGAAGGAGCAATATCGGCTATGGATGTTTATGCAGCACAAACAGAGAGCAGGTTTTATGAGGTTTTGATGCCTTTTGGTGCTTTAACCGGAGCTAAGCTAAATGCACAACATGGAAAAAACTATGATATTACGCAGTTTCTGGACTGGACATTCGAAGGCTGTAAAGATCCTAAAGGAAGAACAGGCTGGGGAGTAATTGCTGAAAAATGGGGTGATTTTGATGTGCATGGACTTCAGGGTAGTATCACAGATCTAGGAGGATATGCATTCTTAATGAATACATTTGATTTGGCCTGGCCCCTGGTACCCATGGTAAAATATGATAGCCGTTATGCCGAAAGTATAGGGAAATGGTTCTTAAATGCCTCCAATGCCGCGAGGTTGTTTTATCCTTTTGAAATGCCTGATACCAACCAATGGCTACCTGAAGAAAAAGAAATTACAAAAAATGTAATTGCCTATGAGGGCATTAGAAAAGTGGATGACTACGGGAAAACTGATCTGAAAGAGGTTTCACCAGTGGCATTAGGTGATGGGCCAAAATGGGTCGCAAACCAACCTGAGGAAAGTATGTTCAGCTTATATAGCTCTTCACAAGTGGGTATTTTTGGTTCAATAATTCGAAAAACCAATATAGATCAGATACTACAGCTTGATTGTAACACTACAGATTTTTATAGTACTAATGATTATCCCACTTATCTTTATTATAATCCCTACCCTACTGAGCAGATTGTGAAATTTAATGGTCCCACTACAGGAAAATTTGATTTATACAATGCCTTGAAATTTCAAAAATTAGCGACCAGTACAGAGAATGGCTATTCTTTTAAAATCGCTTCACAGACTGCTGTTTTGATAGTTGTGTTACCCGAAAACAGTAAACTTAAAAAGGATGGAAATACAATACTCACTAATGAAAAAGTTGTCTGTTACATTCCTGAGCTTCCCACTAAAACCTCAAACCAATGAAAAAAATGAAACACCACCGCATCATAGTACTTGTTGGTTTCTTTCTCTTATTCAGCTTGCCAAGTTATTCGCAGAACCAGCTTCAGGGAAAGGTTACAGATAGTAATAAAGAATCGCTCATTGGAGTCAGCATCTACCTTAAAGGAACTACTATTGGAACAGTCACTGACATTTCAGGAAATTTCAATCTGGAAGTACCTGCTACTATGAGTAATCCTGTAATTATTTTTTCCATGATAGGCTATTTGAATAAAGAAATAACTTACTCTGAAAATTCTACTCCCTTAAACGTTGTATTACAAGAAGATGTAGAAACACTATCTGAAATAGTAGTTACAGGCTATACAACAGAGCAGGTTGGTAAAATTACAGGTTCAGTATCCACAATTGGGTCGGAGGCATTAATTAAAACTCCTGTCCCCACGCTTGATCAGGCTTTGCAGGGGAGAGCACCAGGTGTGGTAGTTACTCAAAATACAGGTGCACCGGGAGAAGGGGTAGGTATCCGCATAAGAGGTGTAGGATCTATAAATAGTGGTAATTATCCGCTGTACGTTGTAGATGGAATCCCTACTTTAGACATTAATGCTTTTTCAGTTCAGGACATAAAGGAAATTACAGTTCTTAAAGATGCCAGTGCAGCTGCTTTATATGGTTCACGTGCTGCTAACGGAGTAGTTATTATCACAACAAAATCCGGTAGTTCTGGTGAACCAAGAATTCAAATCAACAGCGAAATTGGTGTTCAGTCACCCTCCAGGTTAATAAAGATGGCTAATACCGCTCAGTATGTCGAGTTATATAATGAATCAGCCGCAAACGATAATGTAGGGAAATCAGGGATTTTTTTAAGACCTACTATCAATGAGCAAACAGCAGCCAATTTCGATGATGTTAATTATCTGGATGAAATCTTTAGAGATGCCATTATTCAAAATCACACCTTTTCAATCTCAGGTTCAGAAGGCAGAACTAATTACTTACTTTCAGGAAGTTATTTTGATCAGGAAGGAGTAATCAAATCCAGTGATTTTAATAGAGCAACCGGCCGTATTAACCTTGATACTCAATTAAAAGACTGGTTAAGCACAGGAATTAATTTAAGTGTAGCTCAATCAAAAACCAACTTGGTGGCAAGTTCTGGCGATGGTGCGGGTGGAAACGGTGGAAGTGTAATAAGGTATGCACTTTTTAGAACGCCTGCCATTTCAATTTACAACTCTGACGGTTCATTTATTGACAGACCAGATCAGTTTCAACTCTTAGGTGATGGGTATAACCCTTTAGGTTTATTGGCTTATAATCAAAATGAAAAAAACAATAACAGATTATTTGGTAAGTATTACATTAAAGCCAATTTTTTCAATAGTCTTAGTTTCGTTTCCAATTTTGGAGTGGATATTAACACCCAAAACCAAAGGAGATTTGATAGAAATTGGGGTACTTCCGATAGAATTAATAATCCTAACAGACTCTCAGTTTCTGAAACCAGATTTCAAAGTTTAACTTTTAGTAATTTTTTAACTTACGATAAATCAATTGGAAGCCATAACCTTACTTTACTTGTTGGCACGGAAGCAATAAAAAACCAAAATTATGGAATGTTTGGTACCGATAACGACTTTCCTGATCAGGAGAAAAATTTAGTCTATTTAGGAAATGGACAAGGTTTAAAAACAAACAATGAGGGAGAAAGCAGTAATTCATTATTATCTTACTTCGGTAAAATATCCTACGACTATGCTTCTAAATACCTGGCATCGGCCACTGTTAGAAGAGATGGATCTTCTCGTTTCGGGCTAGAAAACAGATGGGGTACTTTTTATGCAGGCTCATTAGGTTGGAGAATTGACAAAGAGTCATTTTTAACCGATAATAGCTTTGTAGACCTACTTTTACTTCGGGCAGGTTATGGCCAGATTGGTAATCAGGAAATTTCGGATTTCCCATCTATAGCTAAAATAGGAACGAGTTACTTTTATCCTTATGGAACTAATGCCAGCGTAGGATATGCCATCAACCAGCTAGGAAATAATCAGGTGAAATGGGAAACAAGCAACCAGTTTAATGCAGGACTCGATTTCGAAATTTTCAATGGTAGCTTGTTATTAACGATTGACTATTTTAACAAAATCACTTCTGACTTATTGGTGAGTCAACCGATCGCTTCTTCTGCAGGCCTTGCCAGCCCAGCCATAGTAAATAATGGAAAAGTATTGAACAGTGGCTATGAACTAGCTGTCACTTATGAAAAAAGCCTTGAACAATTAAATTATGCAATTACCGGAAATGTTGCCACTCTCCACAATGAAATTCTAGAGGTTGATCCCGTAATTCAAGGAGGTGCTATAGGATCAGACAATATAACGCTTGTTGAGAAAGGATTCCCTATTGGTTCATTTTATTTATATGAAATGGTAGGAATTTTTCAAAACGAAACGGAAATTTTCACCCATGCCAACCAAGGTAATAATATTAAACCTGGTGATGTTAAATTTAAAGATCAGAATAATGATGGTGTAATTGATGGAAAAGATAGGGTGCATAGTGGGAGCCCTATCCCAAAGGTTACGGCAGGCCTTAACCTAAGTTTTAATTATTTGAATTGGGATTTATCCTTATTTATTCAAGGTGCCTACGGACAAAAAATATTCTCAGTACTAAATAGAGATATTGAAGGCTTCTATAGACCGTTTAATATTACTGAACGATATTATAATAACAGATGGACAGGTGAAGGTTCCACGAATGAGTTCCCAAGGGCTTCATGGGAGGCTTCTGGTAATAATACCAGATATTCTACAAGGTTTTTAGAAGATGGAAGTTACACACGTCTAAAAAACATACAAATTGGCTACTCACTGCCAAAAGAATTATTGACCAAGTTCGGATGCTCAGCTTTACGAGTGTATTTATCCGGCACCAATTTACTTACACTTACTAATTACCAAGGCCTGGACCCTGAAATGACAGTGAGCGATAATGCCTTAGGGCAAGGAGATAGAGCCGCCGGAATTGACTGGGGAACCTATCCATCATCTAGATCATACAATCTAGGAGTTAGTATCACTTTTTAAATAAAAATAAGATGAAAAATGCTTTCAAAATAACAACTTTAATGGTGATGCTAGTCTTTGGCTCTTGTAATAATTTCCTAGAAGAAGAACTAGCAGGAACCTACACCACAGAGAACTTTTACAAAACTCAGGAACATGCCTTACTGGCTATCACTGGTGTATATAATATTACCTCATTTGTATCCACTAATAACGCAATTTGGGTGTTTGGTGACGTAGCTTCTGACGATGCGATAAAAGGAGGTAGTTCTGGCGATCAAAGTGATATTGAATTTCTGAACGACTTTAATTATTCAAGAAATAATGGCTATCTGGAAAAAATTTGGAAACATTATTATGAAGGTATTACCCGAGCTAATTACCTGCTTTATTATGGCAATGACATTTCAATGGACCCTGATTTAAAAGCTAGAATTCTTGGAGAAGCGAAATTCTTAAGAGCTTATTTCTATTTCAATCTCGTTAATATCTTTGGAGAGGTTCCTTTAAAATTAATACCTCCACTAAATAGTGACTTAATTAATATTGCTAAATCAAGCACAGCAATCATATATGAGCAAATAGAAAAAGACCTCTTAGAGGCGCAGGATGTCCTGCCGCTTGCCTATGCTGGTGAATCGAATATCGGTAGAATAACAAAAGGAGCCACCATAGGAATGCTGGCCAAGGTGTATTTATATCAGAACAAATGGGCAGAGACACTCTCGGCTATTGATGCATTGGATGAACTAGGAATTTATAGCTTGGTGCCGCTCTACTCTGATAACTTTTCAGAAGCCTCTCAGAACAATGTTGAATCTATTTATGAGATACAGCATTTAAGTGGTCAGATCCCGAAATTAGGCAGTCACCTTAATCAATTTTTTGGTGCTCCGAATGGTAATGGGTATTATTTCAATGTGCCTACGCCTGATTTTGTAGAGGAGTTTGAAGTCTTGAATGATAGTATTTACGACCCTAGATTAGATTATACAGTGGGTAGAGCAGGAGAAACCTGGATAAATGGTGAACCCTTTGAGCCTACTTGGTCACCTACAGGATTTCTGCAAAAGAAACATCTACAAAGTAATTTGGAAGCCCCTGTTAGTGGTGATGCCGGACTTAACTATGTGTACTTACGCTACGCTGATGTACTTTTAATGAAAGCCGAAGTGCTAAATGAATTAAATAGACCTGGAGAAGCCATCATTCCTTTGAATAAAGTACGGAGGAGAGCAAGAGAGAGCTATTTAATTGATAATCAATTAAATAATGGAAACCCTCAAATCCCTACCGGATTACTTCCTGAGGTAGAGTTGGCAAGTCAGGCTATTATTAGAAATAGAATCAGGCATGAAAGACGAGTGGAGCTTGGCTTTGAATTTCACAGATTTTTCGACCTAATCCGCTATGGTGCGGAAACGGCTGAATCAGCTTTAGCCGATACAAATTTCAACTACGCCCAAAATCAACATTTTTTGATACCCCAATCAGAAATAGACACGAATGCAAAAATAAATCAATAATAATTAATGAAGTAAAATTTAAATCTAAACACAAGAAAAATGAAAAGTAAAAACAAATTTATGATGTCAATTGCTATTCTCTTGAGCATCGGCTTTCTAGCCGCATGTTCAGGTGATGAAAGCACGGATCCAGTAATAGAAGCGAACAAAACTGAGCTGAATGCTTCTATTGTTATAGCTAATGCCTTACTAAATAACAGTGAAGAAGGAGTACAAGAAGGCCAGTATACAGTAGGTTCTAAAACCGCTTTACAAACTGCTGTTACGGCTGCTACAGCGGTAGCGAATAATGCAGATGCTACTCAAACTGAGGTAGATAATACTAATGTGAATTTATTAGCAGCGATAGATACTTTTGAGGAAAAATTAATTGCTCCAATAGCAGCGGCTGATTTAATTGCTCATTGGAAATTCGATGAAGGAACAGGCACTAGTGCTGCGGATGATTCCGACAATGGATTTACTGGAACTTTAATGGTAGGTAGTATTTATGCTGGTGGAGGACCAATTCCTACCTGGACAACTGATAGATATGGTGATGCTGGTAAAGCTTTAGCTTTTACAAAAGGTGGTCATATAGAGGTGCCTTCTAATGCTGCTTTTAATCCAACAGAAATTACCATTTCATTATGGGTTAGATTGGATTCATTAAACACCACAGATTGCGAAGCATTTGGTGGAAGATGTAACAATGGAATTTATTTTGATAACTACTTAGTGTCTCAGAATTATTGGGATGGCTACAAGCTGCAAACGCAAGAAGCTAAAAAACTATTTGCTACAGTGCATGCCGATCCTGCAATCTATGATCGTGATACTGAAAACTCCCCTGCAACGCTTGTATTAAAAGAATGGTCACATGTGGCTATGACCTATATAGATGGTGAACTAAATCTATATGTAAATGGTACACTTGCCAAGGCTTGGGATAATACTCCAGGAGCTATTAAGACTATTACTGATCGTTTCGATTTCTTAATTGGCCAGGAATTACCTAATGCTAAAATTACTGAAGATCCGGGGTATATCATTAATCATGCTGAATGCTCTATGGATGAAGTAAGACTTTATAAAAAGGCTTTGACAGGTACTCAAATTGAAAGCATTTACGGTCAGGAAAAACCTTTATAAAATGAAGACGCAAATAATTTCACCTGTAATTGGAGATCTTATTTGACCGCCGTAGGTAGGGGTATTTAAAGCCTCATACAACAAATTTATTCAATTAAAAATCATCTTGAAGGCTATAAATGCTCTTCAGGGTGATTTTTTCTTCTATAAATTCCTATATAATCGAAAACTTACTTCGCTATTTATTATTTGAAAAGATTTGATTAACAATCTGATATTTTAAAAAATTATTTTGCTACCGTAGAAACTGTTTCAATATGCGCTATATCTATTTAATTATTTGCTTAACCCTCCCATTTTGGACATTTTCTCAATCGGAGCAATTATCTATTAATCGTGTAGAGCAATTGCCTGATCTTCCGAGTCCTTACTTGATGCGTAACTGGAAAGAGGTAGCAATCAATTATGATCAATTAGCATTTTCAACTGATGTTTCCGGCCAACACTTGCCGCTAATTGGATTACTATCTACAGGAATTAACTATCCCGAATTATCTCCCATACTATTACAAACCTACGTGGGAACTAACAGCAATAACCAAGCAGAGGCCATCAATATTATACCTGCCGTTGTGGGTGTATCTTTACTCAATGTTAATAAAAGTAACCAAGGTGGAATAAACTGGGTAGAAAAAACAAAAGACTTTTTTAATAAAGCAAATGGCCAAAATGTATATTTAAATAATTATTCGGCCACCAGCGGAGGTGATTGGTGGTATGATGTAATGCCAAATATCTTTTTTTACCAATTATATACACAATATCCGTCCATCAACGATTTCGACATCCAATTCACAACTGTAGCTGACAGATGGCTTGAAGCTGTGCATGCGATGGGGGCTTCTGAAACCCCTTGGACTATCCCCAACATGAATTATAGAGCTTGGGATTTAAGTTCAATGACAGGTGATCCTAATGGTGTGAAAGAACCCGAAGCAGCTGGAGGAATTGCTTGGCTCCTATATAATGCTTATTTAACCACCGGAGATTCGAAGTACCTAACAGGGGCGCAACATAGTATAGAATTTCTCAATTCATTAACAGCCAACCCATCTTACGAACTTCAATTGCCTTATGGAGCCTTTATTGCTGCCAAAATGAATGCAGAATTAGGAACAAATTATAATATTTCAAAAATCATCAACTGGTGCTTCGATAGAGGTGATCTACGAGGATGGGGAGTAATAGCAGGAAATTGGAATGGTAAGGATGTAGGTGGCCTAATTGGGGAAGCCAACGATAATGGAGACGACTATGCATTTGCTATGAATGGCTTTCAACAAGCTTCGGCTCTTGTTCCACTCCTTAAATATGATAAAAGATATACCCGCTCTATTGCCAAATGGGTACTAAATTTAGCAAATGCAAGTCGACTATTTTATCCAAAATACTTAGCTGAAGCAAGTCAGGATGATTTCACCTGGAGTAATACCTACGATCCTGAATCTGCAATTGCTTATGAAGCACTTAAGGAAGTTTGGCAAGGAAAACCTCTTTATGGTACAGGCGATGCAAAGCGAAATAATTGGGCTCAGACTAATCTGGCTCTATATGGTGCCTCACATGTAGGTTATATGGCAGCTCTGATAGACACCACAAATGTAGAAGGGATTTTACAATTGAATCTAAATTCAACAGACTTTTTCTCAGAAAATAGCTTTAACCGTTTTGCCTTTTATAATCCTAATGAGGTAAATAAGGAACTCATTATTGCCTTGCCTGCGGGGAATTTCGATATTTACGAAGCACTAAGCGAAACTATAATTGCTACCAATATAAATTCTCAACTGACCTTTTCTATAAAAGGAAATGAAGCAGTTATGTTGGTTTACTTGCCAACCGGTGCTGAGTTGACCGCTGAAAATGGTAAATTGCTCAGCAATCAAAAAGTAGTTGATCATAATTATGGATATAATTTTACAGGTATATTACGCATTAAATCCTTAGCAACGGATGACACCTTAGTGGCTTATAATCAACCGATTCAAATTTACAGCACAATTGAAAATAACTCAGAAGCAGTAAATTATACATGGTACGAAAATGGTATTTTAAATAGTACATTAACACAAGGAAATTTCACATGGACCGTTCCTGAAATTAGTGGAGAGTTCACACTAAAGCTCACTGTTAATGATGATGGTGAATCAGTATCTGACAGTATCATATTTAATATTGTTGAAAACTTACCAGTGTCCCCCACCATTAGCAACCTCACTCCTGTCAAACAGTGGTATTATACCGGTGAGATAGTAAATTTGAATTGCGTTGCTACCAACAATTCAGGGGCAGATACGGAATTGAGTTACATCTGGTCAGCCAATGGCGGTAACTTTGCAGGTGCGAATGCAGGCAGTATTAATTGGCAAGCCCCGGCCGTAGAAGGAATTTATGAAATTACCTGCGAAGTCATAGATGCAAATTCACAGACGAGTAAAGTAACAAAAGCACTCTTAATAAAGCAAGAGCAAAGTGATGGAGACAACCTATTTGCCTATTACCCACTTGATGGGAATGCTCTCGATTTTAGTGGAAATAACCGGAATGGAACTGCTAATGGTTTAGATGTTGTGGCTGATTCACGCGGAGATGCCAATAGTGCTTATCTATTTAATTCTTCCAATGATATAATTGAAATTGAGCATACTGCTGAAATGAATTTTAAGGATGCAATTACGCTATCTTTCTGGCTGAAATTAAACCAATTAAACGAAGAATCTTTCATATTATCTCACGGAAGTTATGAACAAAGATGGAAAGTTTCTGTAATACCTGAAGGAAAATTAAGATGGACTATCAATACTGAAACAGGCATTAAAGATCTGGATGGTACAGAGCCAATTACGCTTGGTCAATTTCACCATTATACTGTTGTTTACACAGGTTATTCCATGGAAATATACATAGATGGTGAACTTGACTCCTTCGTTTCTTATTCAGGATTCATAAACAGTAGTAATAAAAACCTAACTTTTGGACGAAAAGACAATACGGAATCAAAATACTTTTTAAATGGAGTATTAGATGAAGTGCGGATATATAATAATGCAGTATCACTCAATGCTATTAAATTATTACCAAATATCTGGAATAATATTACTGGCATTAAGGATAGTCACAACTCATTTATGATTTACCCTAACCCTGCTAAAAGTTTTTTTTACGTTAAAGGAGTAAATCCTGAGCATATTACATCCATAAAACTATTTGATACCAAGGGAGAAGCAATACCACATCAATCAACTATTTCAGATGAATTCATCACTATAGAACCTGAAAATTTTGGACCAGGCTTAGTTTTTGTGAGGTTTCAAACTAATTATGGTATTCTTTACAGAAAAATAGTTACCCAATAGGTTATGGAAAGAATATTTTTTTATCATCCTAAAATAGAAAGTCAATTATAGGGCTTCCCCCCTCAAAACAACTGCACATCCTCAATTATCTCTGGGGTTAATTTATAGAACTCTTCATGGATGCTGAATGGATCTGCCTCATCAGTATCTTTTTTCGTATAACTGCCATCTTCATTCATGATATAGGAGTTCATATTATCCCACAGGTTGTATCTCAAAATGTTCATTACTTGTTTTTTCAAGGTCTCATCTACTATTAAAAACAGTGATTCCAACCTTCTTTCAAAAGAACGCACCATCATATCAGCACTACCCCCATATACTTTAGGCTCGCCATTATTATGGAAATAGTATATTCTGGAGTGTTCCAGGTAATTACCTACAATAGAGCAGACAGATATATTTTCGCTTAAGCCTTTTCTTCCGGGTCTTAAACAACAGATACCTCTTACTATCAATTTAATGGTAACTCCAGCCTGGGAAGCAGCATATAATTCATCAATAGCTTCTTTATCTTCCAGGGAATTGATTTTAATACAAATACCAGAAGGTAGTCCTTGCTTGGCATTTTTGGCCTCATTTCTAATAAGGTCGATGAGCCTATTTCGCATATCCTTAGGGGCTGTTATTAACCTTTCGTACTCCTGCGGAAAGCTATGACCCGTAATTACATTGAAAAATTCCGATATGTCCTGAGCATAGGTTTCATCAGTAGTCATCAAGCCGATATCGGTATACAATCTGGCCGTTTCCTCATTGTAATTACCGGTAGCCATGTGCAAGTAACGGGTAACCCTCTCCCCTTCCTTACGCACAATCATTAATAACTTGGTATGCGTTTTAAATTTACTAATACCATAAATTACAAAACATCCTGCTTTTTGGAGTCTTTTAGCCTCTCTTATATTGTTTTCTTCATCGAAACGGGCTTTTACTTCAAAAAGTACTGATACATGTATTCCATTTTCAGCGGCTTTTAACAATGCATCTGCAATTCGGGAATCCTTCGCCAGCCTGTATATAGTAAGTTTAATTGAAAGGACTTTAGAGTCTTCCGCTGCCTTTTCAATCATATCCAAAACAGGCTCAATGTTATTGTATGGATGATGCAAAAGGATATCTCTTTCCTTTAATATTTCAAAAATATTATCTGATTCTGATTTATGTTCTGGAAAGGTTAACGGCGGTACTGGAGCATGGCTGGCTGGTATTTTATCCTTAAATTCGTTATGTTTTATGATTTGCCAAAGTGCGGCATAATCCAATAAAGCATTATCTTCAAATTTAAAAATATTGTCTTTGTCAATTTCCCAACGATCGCTGAGGACCTTCATCATCCATTTATCGTAATTTTTATCGATTTCAATACGTACCACTCTACCTGTTTTACGGGTTTTAAGCTTTTTACGCATCTCTTCTAAAAAATTAGCCTCTATGTCATCACTTTCATCTAAGGTAAAATCACCATTACGAGTAATCCTAAACATATTAACTGATAAGATTTCAATATTCCTAAAAAGCTTATCAATGTTTGTGCGAACCAACTCCTCTATAGGAAGAAATAAAATTTTACCGTCACGGTGTACCTCAAAAAAACGTTGGATATTTTGAGGCATTTGAATAAAAGAGAGCTTCTTATTATCTTTTTTATCACCAAAATTCCGGGTAACTACTGAAAAGATCAGCAGTTTATTCATTAATATGGGGAAAGTGTGATAATTATCATACACCATTGGTGTGAGCATCGGAAATATGATTTTGTCAAAAAAGGAGTTGGCCTTTTTTAGTTCATTCTCTTTTAAGGCTTCCAGCTTTACAATTTGAAAATCGTTTTCCTCAAAAAGGGGCATCAATTTATCTACAAAAAGCTTATTCTGCGTTTTAACAAAAGTTTGACATTCTGTTAAAAGCTTTTTGCGGAAAGGCTGTTCGCGTAAACCGGAATAATCTATCCTCTCTCGGCCGTAGTCAATATAGTTGTACAGAGAGCCCACCCGAATCATAAAAAATTCATCCAGGTTAGAAGCAGTTATCGCCAAAAATTTTAAACGCTCAAATACAGTTCGCTCTGTATTGCGCACCTGGTCTAATACTCTGTAATTAAATTGTAACCAGCTTAAATCCCTGCTTACTAAGTTGCTTTTATCTACTAAAGTTGTAATTTTATCTAAGATCATGCTATTTTTCACAAAATTTTCAGCTATTTTGATTCAGTATGTCTATACAGGCTAGTTTATATAAAAAACCTATTAAAACCTTTTAAACGCCTGAAATAGCTTTAAGTCTTAAATATATAAAAGCTTTAGTCGATTAGTAAATAGAATAGATTATTTTAATGATAATTTTTAGGTACCTACCCTATTGACTTTTTGTGCTAATCCTTTTCAATCAACATCCCGCTCCATATTACTTATAAAATTCCCAAACCTATTCATTATCCATAAATGAACTACAGCCTGTGTATATTTGTACAGAAACCAAGGTAGTCTTGGAACAAATTCATGGATTGCAGCGATAATATGTTTATTGTTTAGGACAGACCTAAACTCTAGCCAGCCATAATCGAATCTTTTGGCTAATGAACCACCGACAATAAACAATAGATATCTCTTTTCATCACTTCTTTCGGCAATATACTTTAAAGCCAGCAGCTTAATACCTAAAAGCCGGAAGACCACCAAATCATCTTCTTTCTTAGCTTTTAAGAACAATTTAAAGGTATTACTCAACCAAACAGGATAGATTTCCGCTACCCATTCAGTAGATTTACCGGAAGGATTATCCAGTCTTTGAAAGCTCCTTACAGTATTTTTCTCCACCTCATTTTCAAACCTTTTAGGGATGGGTGCCAAATCCTGATTTAAACCATTTCTAAGACTATCATCTAAGTTGGTGTAATTAATGTTGAATTTATCTTTATCGGTCTCATCAATCTTCATATCATGCCGTAAACTTTCAATAAGTGGGGATACCAAAGTGCGGTTGGAGTTAGAGAATAAGCCTACCCATAATTTAGAAAAGCCTAAAGTGAAAAATGGGATAGAAAAAATAATTCTTTTCTTACCCATAATTTTAGCCGTTTTTCGCAGCAGATCAATATAACTAATCACTTCCTTACCTCCAATTTCTATAGAAGTATTATAAACATCCTCCTTACCAATGCATTGGTCAATAATTTTAAGGGTATCCATTACATCTATTGGTTGCGATTCTGATTTCGTCCACCTTGGGCAAGCCATAACGGGCAATTTCTTGATCAATTTCTCTACTATTCTAAAGGATGAACCTCCCGGGCCAATAATTACTCCTGCCCTCAGAGCTGTAACCGGTGTTTTTCTTGACCCTAAAGTTAATTCAGTTTCATATCTACTGCGTAAGTGGCGAGAGAATTTAGATTGATCCTTAGGCAATATGCCACCCATAAAAATAATCTGCTTTAGACCACATGCTTCTGCCGACCTGGCAAAGTCATCTGCCAACAACAGGTCAGTATCCTCAAAAGTACCTTGATTTAATCTGGTGGAAGCATTCATAGAATGCACTAAATAAAGTGCGTAATCTGCACCCTGCAAGGCAACCTTTGTACTACTTAAGGAATACATGTCTACCTTTCTCCATTCAACACCTGGTCTGCTTTCCTCCTCTAAATCCTTTCGGGTAAAGGCAATGATGTTGTACTTCTTATAATATTTCTCAATAAACCACCTGCCTATAAAACCACTGGCGCCTGCTATTGCAATTGTTGACTTCATTTATATGCACTTAATAATTAAAACTACATTAAATAAAGAGATTAGAGCGCCTCTTTGTTTAAAAGAGTCTAAACAGAATGAGCCATTCCTAATATAATAACCGCATGGCCATGAATTTGTAAACTTTACTATTTTGTTTCCTTTTCACTGCTAAAAAGATAGGCAAATGCGCTAAAAGCAGGGACGTGACGACAAACTATACTGATGATAGCGAATATGGGAATAGATAGAATCATACCAATTATTCCCCAAACGGCATTCCCTAAAACTACCGATACTATAATAAAAAATGGATGAACATTCAATTTGTTGCCCAAAACAACTGGTTGCAGTATATAACTATCTAAGAACTGAACTAATACAAAAGTAACCGTTATCCCAATTAATATATAAAATTCACCTCCAGATAATAGTCCCATTACCATGGCCAACAAGTATCCTAAAAAATTTCCCACATAGGGTATCAGTGACAAAATTGCAGCAATAATACTCACCACAATGAAATTTTCCACCCCGGTAATCCATAATCCTAAAGCGTATAGTACCGATAAAATCACCATTAAAAAAAGTCTTGCAGCAATGTAATGTCGCACTACTGAGGTTGATTTAGAGATAATGTCTTTAGCCTCTTCTTTATCTTCCACTTTAACGAGCATAAGAAGGAAATTTTTAAATTTTGTCCTGTAATGTATAAAGAAGAAAATATAGACAAAGCAAATTAGAAAGTCTGTCGCAAAACCTACAGCTCCCCCTATTACGGATACAGTCTTTTCCCCCTCGCTCTTTACTTCAACTTCCTGTTTTTGATCTACACTTTCGCTTTTCTTATTTTCCTTATCATCAGGCACATTCATATCCTCCTTATACTCTTCCAATTTACCTTTTTCCATTGGGGTGTGCGTAAGAATAAAGGCTTCTACCTTTTCAATTTTAGGAAGTATAGTTTTCTTCATTTTTCCCCAGTCGTCCATTATACTTTTCAATTGCCAGGACACAGCAAGAAAAAATAGCATAGATATAACTAAGAGTAAAAAAACGTTAATAGAAGTGGATAGCATAGGTTTTACCCCCTTTGATTCCAATTTATTAGCTAGAGGAAAGGTGAGTAACGCTACTATCGCAGAAAGTAACAATGGTGCTAGGAAATCCTTAGCTTCCACTAATCCATAAAAGAGAAAATATGAACCTATAATGAGTAAGGTGCTGTTAACCAAAATGCCCTTAGATGGGAAAACTCTTTTTACTTGCATTCTCAAAAAATTAGTTAAACTTTTTTGTACGAAAAAAAGAGCTTTAAAAACGTAAATTATGGATAAAATGTGATTTTTAGAGTTTAAAAGCGATTAAAATTCTGGAAATTAATGTAATATTTAATTTAATGAGTTTTAAATAATGAGATAGATAGCCATAGTGAAATAGTAAATTTCAGATACTGCAACTTACAATTCCAAAAACAGATTTTGATACTTCCACTCTTAGCCATGGTTTGTGCCTGCATGTATCATGTCTCACAAACCATTCAAATAAGTCTGTTAATTGAAAACGTTAATTGTTTGAATTATGCTTTTAAAATAAAGTGATAAGGTTTAATATAATCACTAATGCTAAGTAATCAGCTTTTGATTTGTAGATATTATTATTATAAAACATCCTCCTATTTAAAGTTTCGTGAGATATGAACCTTGGCGTATGAATTTCAACTCATTAATTTCTTTATTTCTTATTATTCAACCGCAACTATTAGTGTATAATCTTCAGGTTTAAATTCTTCGCCTAATTTGGGATATGGTTTTATGTCCAATAACGTATATTTGAGTCCACTTATAAGGGTGTCATTTTTAAGTTCAGGTGATAAAGAATCAGTTGCTAAATCAAATATATATTCGAAATTTGCATCTACTATTAAATTAAATCTCGCAGAAGCGTATCCTTGCCATACACAAACTACATCTTCAGGGCATCTTGATTCGTTAATCTGATAACCTTTTAACCTAATTCCGGTATCAAAGTCAAAAAATATGTCATTTATGCCTAGAGCAATTTCGCCATTAATCTTCTCGGTTACTATGTTATATCTACTGAATGACTTTGGGGGGTTTTCCGGAATAACAGTTAACCCGGAAATTTCAATTTTGTCTTCTCCATTAAAAGTTAAATTGTGAATTGTTTCTCCTTCACTATCATTGATAAAATCAATTGCTATCTTATTGTCAAATAGACGATAATTAAAATCCTCATGGTTTTTAAAGTCCTTAGAATAAAGCCCAAATCTCCCTTCATTTTTTGAGTAAAATTCTATGAATTGTAATCCAAAACTCTCGGTGGCAACCCACTTGCCATTTAAATCAAAAGTGGTTCCTTCATCTGAACAACTTAAAATTCCTAGTAGTAAGAAAAGCCAAAGTGATTTTTTAGTTCTCATTTTTAAATAGACTCCTATTTCCCTCATTTCGTTGTAATGATTCTAACTTTTTGTTAGCGGACAAATTACCATTAACCAAAAAACTGCTCTCAAAGCATTTTATTCTTTTCGAAGTTCCATCCGTAGTATAGGGTAATCCTTTCCCTGATCATCTTTATTTGTTCTTTCATAGGTGCTAAAACCAAACTTTTTATAGAATTTAACAGCTTGTGTGTTTTCCTCATTGACATCAACCTTAATAGTTTTTAATTCATTAATGGCAAACTCCATAAATTTCTTACCATAGCCTTTGTCTATATAATCTGGTGAGAGAAAAAGCATTTCTATTTTTTGTTCAGCCACACCAAGAAACCCTCCTACTTTACTATCCCGAACTAAACAAAATACTTCCAAAGCATTAAAGTCGATCGATTTTACTAGCTCTTTAATTTCAATGAAGTCGGAAGGTTTTAAAAATTTATGTGTTGCCAATACTGATTTTTCCCAAACCTCTAATATTTGAGCACGATAAGCATCTGTATACTTTACTACTTCAAAATCTTGATCTTGCATTTTTTATTTAATGGTAATTTGATTTGTAGTGTCAAACTACACTATATTGATGAATAAAGCACTTATAAGCTAGATTAAGCATCGAAAATTAAGATTAATCTATTGAATTTGAAACAAAAATTTAAAATAGCAAAATCTAATTTACAATACTCCGACAACAAAAAAACCGGAGATGATACACAATTTGTACAGCATCCGGATTAAATTAACTTATCAAGGACTAACTTATTTCAATTAAAATCTTAGCTTTTGCTTCTTGAAAATTTAAATTAAAACGCCTTAAAACCCTCTATTGAGAGAGATTAGGCGAGTGATTATTATTAAAACACCTAATTCAGGACCAAAAATTCAATAATATTTGAGCATTTTATTTTGATACATCATAATTCTATGTATATTTGACCTATGTATTCAAAAGAACTATTAAAAGGCACTTTGGGAGTAATCATTTTAAAGTTGCTGGAGGAAAACGGAAAAATGTACGGATATGAAATTTGCCAAAAGGTGAAAGACATCTCTGAAGGTAAAATTCTGATTAAAGACGGAAGCCTCTACCCTGCTTTACATAAATTACTT
>JBBSPJ010000016.1:0-25290 GCA_038258905.1 Cytophagales bacterium | reverse complement strand
TGCTGTTCTATTAGGGAAAAAAGAATCTGAAATTAGTAAATGGTTAACAGGTAATCATAATTTCACAACCAAAAGTATTGCTAAAATACAAGCAGCCCTAGGGGAAAGTATAATTTTAACTACGGGAGATGCTGAAAAGCTATACTCAAATAATGAAAAAGTCACTGTTTAGTCTGCTGGTTAGTAAACTAACACAATAAAACGGCTATTAAGTAATATTAGAAAATTTAATTTAGCAGTTTTTAAGTAGGCAATGAATATTTCTTAAAGCCTTAGTTTCTTATAATCACAAAATATCCAAAATATAATTTTTTGAAATAAACTGTATTTTTATAGTGAAAACAAGATTTGATAATGATGGTTTGTTATTTTTTAAGCATAATAAATGAATTTAACCAACCTACAACTTCTTCATTTTTTCATTTTCACTTGCCACAATAGAAGCTAAAGTAGCTCCTTTCAATCTTTTAACAGTTTCGTTTCTAATTTCTAAGAATACCTCTCTAATTCCACAGGTTTCCTCATCTGTGCATTCCTCACATTTTTCGTAATACTTGTAAGTAACGCAGGGTAATAAAGCGACAGCACCATCAAAAAGGCGCATAATTTCCGCCATATGTATTTTTTCAGGGGCTTTGTTTAAAGAGTAACCACCATACTTTCCTTTTTTGCTGTTGAGTACTTTGGCTTTTTTTAGATCCAACAAAATGGCTTCTAAAAATTTATGAGGGATGTTTTGCTCCTTTGCAATCTGCCCAATGGCAATAGGTGCCTTGGAGGAATTTTTTTCCAGGTAAACTAATGCATTAATGGCGTACTTTGCTTTTTTTGATAACATCTATCTAAATATAAGTGGTGGAAAAAGCATTTAGCTTTTTCCACCACTTAATTTTTTTTATCTATTTAATTATTAGAATTTCAGGAGCTTCTCTTGAAATAATTTCATACCAACTCACAATTTTCTTCACATCTGAAGGGTAAACCTGGTTCTCATCATAATTGGGTAAAATGTGCTTCAAGAATGACATTATCTCCTCTTTGGAAGAGTTATTATCAATACCGGGATCATCTCCAAATTCTTTGTTAATGGTTAATAAAACAGATTGTAAAGGCACATTTCCTTCAGCATCGGTGGTGTAAACTGAAATCTCATCAAGGATAGAAACCCTATCATGTGCATGTGCTATTAGCTTCTTCTTTTGGTTATCCAATGATTCTAAAATAACCCCTGTTCTGGACGGTTTTACCACTTTAAACAATCCTCCTTTTCCGGTTACTGATGCAATATCCTTTAATTCCATATCCTGTTTTACTTTTTTCAAAAACGAATTTAGCGGAATACTATCCATTTTTACAAATTAGCAACCATGTTTTATCTGTTTTGATGATTAAGGCTTTACTACCATCTGGTAATTTTTACGTGTTCGTTGTTCCAAATATACTGTACGCCCCTCTTTAAATCCGTTAATTAGGCCTTCTTCATAGTTTTTGATAGTGATAAGCTCCAAATCTTTGTTGTAAAGTATTTTGAAAACTTTTTCCAGCTCTTTTATTAATTCCTGCAATGGATGCCAATCGGCATTTACACAAATTGAAAAGGAAATAGCTGAATTTTGCATCATATTAATTTTTATACCCAGTTGATCTAGCGTAGTAAATATTTTAGAAAGATTATGCTCACTAATAAAAGTGAAATCTGTAACCTGAAAGGTGATTAAACACTGCTTTTCCTTTATAATGATACATGGTCGTAGGTGTTCCACAGAACAATCGTGAATAATTGTACCGCTTTGGTCAGGGTTTTGAAAAGACCTAACATGAAGCGGTATGTTCTTATTTGCTAAGGGTTTTATGGTTTTTGGATGTATAACTGAAGCTCCGTAATAAGTCATTTCTGCAGCTTCTCCATAAGATAATTCTGTGTATAGCCTTGCTTCAGGTATTTTCTTAGGGTCGGCATTTAATATGCCGGGTACATCTTTCCAAATGGTTACAGAATCTGTATTGAGGCAGGAGGCAAAGATAGCAGCTGAGAAATCGGACCCTTCTCTCCCCAATGTAGTAATCTGGTTATCATCGTCCGACCCTATAAAACCTTGAGTGATGATAAGGTCATTTTCAGTAAAAGCTGATTGTACTCCACTTATGATATTAGACTCCGTTAATGGCCAGTTGATAGCAGCATCTCGGAAATTACTATTGGTTTTAATCCAATTATTGGCATTATGTTTTTTGGCTTTGAGGCCCTCTTGAATTAAAAAAGTTTCAATTATCATCGAAGATATCATCTCACCCTGAGAAATAATACTATCATAGGCCTGGTTATAAGGTTTGTTAGCTGCTTTTAATAAATCTTTTTTAATAAACTCCAGCTGAAAATGTAGTTGTTGGGTAATTGATGCAGCATCCTGAAAAAGGTCCTCAATGATAGCCAAATGTTTAGCATAAAATTTTTGAAGGAGTAAATTACAATCTTTTTTTTCAAGTTGATGATGGAGAATTTCTTCCAGTTCATTTGTAGACTTCCCCATGGCAGAAACTACCACTACTATTTTATAATCAGGAAATCTTCTTAATATTCCTAACATATTACGAACCGCATTAGCATCTTTTATGGAAGCTCCTCCAAATTTAAAAACCAGCATAAATTTCTTTTCTTACATCAAAGCACAAATTAAGTGGCATTTTTTATAATTTAGCGTTAATTATTAAAAATATACCATGCAAAACAGAATTGCTACCCCAGTTGGCATCACTTTAGACAGATTTATCAAGAAAAAGCAGAATGATTTTGCTTTTGCGACAGGAGAGCTCTCTCAACTACTAAGAGATATTGCTCTGGCAGGCAAGATTATTCATAGAGAAGTAAACCGTGCCGGCCTGTTAAATATTGGAGGTGCCTTTGGTACAGAAAATATACAAGGAGAGGAGCAGCAAAAGTTGGATGTAATTGCTAATATTCGTTTTATCCGTGCATTAAAAAACGGCGGGGAAGTATGTGCCATTGTTTCTGAAGAGGATGACGAAATACTGGATATGAAAAATCTGGATGGGCGGTACATAGTAGCTATGGATCCTTTAGATGGATCTTCAAATATTGATGTGAATGTATCTATAGGTACTATTTTCTCAATTTTCAGAAGAACTTCTCCTGTAGGTGGACCCGTTACTCAGGAAGATGTACTCCAAAAGGGCTCGGAGCAGGTAGCAGCAGGTTATTTACTCTATGGTTCCTCTACCATGATGGTTTATACTACAGGCAGAGGGGTTAATGGATTTACATATGATCCTTCTCTGGGTGAATTTTTCTTATCCCATGCCAATATTAGAATTCCTGAAGATGGCTGTATTTATTCTATTAATGAAGGCAGTTATGAAAGCTTTGAGCCTCATGTGATTAAATACATCCAAACTTGTAAACAAAGGAAGTGTACCGCAAGGTATATTGGTTCATTAGTAGCTGATTTTCATAGAAATCTGTTAAAGGGTGGTATCTACATATACCCTGCTACTGATAAAGCACCTAATGGCAAGCTTAGACTGAATTATGAATGCAATGCCCTGGCAATGATTTGCGAGCAGGCAGGCGGTATGGCTACAGATGGTAAAATGCGCATATTGGATATTCAGCCGGAATCACTCCATCAAAGAGTTCCTTTTTATGTAGGGTCCAACACGATGGTAAAAGAAGTGATGGGTTAAGAAAACAAATTTACTCTCGCGCTGAGAAATTCACGTTTAATTCACCAATAAAATTTAAAATGCTTTCCTTTCCTTTAACTTCAGTAGCTGAGCTAATGAAATGAGGAGGGAATTCCTCCCATGTTAATAACATATTTTTCTTGAAAGCAGCTACATTTTGGAGGGTTTTATTGGTAGATTGTTTATCCGCCTTAGTAAATATAAGGGCTAGAGGCATACCATTTTCTCCCAAAAAGCTGAGAAACTCCATGTCAATTTTTTGAGGCGGTAAACGAGAATCTATTAAAACAAAAACGCATACAAGATTTTCTCTTTTTAAAAGGTAATTACTGATCATTCCCACCCATGTAGCGCTCACTCTTTTGCTTATTTTGGCATAACCATAACCCGGCAAATCCACCAAATACCATGATTTATCCATTAAAAAGTGGTTGATTAATTGGGTTTTTCCGGGCTTTCCTGATATTTTAGCAAGGCTTTTTCTGCCTGAAAGCATATTTATTAAAGAAGATTTTCCTACATTAGACCTGCCAATAAATGCGTACTCCGGCAAATCCGGTTTTGGGCATTTAGCTGCGTCTGTATTACTTATGATAAACTCTGCTTCTTTAATTTCTTCCATAGTTTGCAAAGATAAAGTGTTTATGTTTAAATAGATAGATTACTTTGAAATAGAAAATTAATTTAATAAGATTTGCCTTGTTTTTTTGATATAACATAAAAAGTAACTTAATTTAAGTGATTATTTGAGTGAAGCGACCTAACTCGCTATCTTTTACCGAATTAAGAAGATTATGAAATTAATTTATAGACTACTATTTATCTTTTTTGCATTAGTCGTATTTATAAATGATGGTAGAGCACAGGAATTAACCCCTGAAGAAGAACTGTCACAACAATATATGGAGACTGCCAAGGAAATATTATCAGCCACTAAAGTGTTGACTCAGGCGCGAGAAATGTATGAGTTAGCTGCTGAGGCAAACCCAAACAGTGTAGAGGCCAATTTTATGACGGGTAATACCTACTTGCAAACAACAGAGAAGGCAAAAGCTACTAAGTATTTATTAAGAGCTTACCAATTGGATCCTAATTATAAATTTAATCTGTTGTATTTAATAGGTAGAAGTTATCATTATGGGTATGAATTTGAAACGGCCATTGATTATTATAAAGAATATAAAAGAAAGCTGGATAAGAACGTACAATACAATGGTTCTGATTTAACCTCTGTAGATGAAGTGGATAGAAGAATTTTTGAGTGTGAAAATGGTATTCGGTATAAAAATGATCCGGTAAGTTTTTCTATTGTAAATGTGGGAAATTCTATCAATTCTGAATCATGGGATTATGCTCCTGTGGTGAATGCCGATGAAACGGTGATGGTTTTTACTTCAAGGAGAGGGGGAGATCAAGGGAACTTAAATGACAACGTATTTGATGATAACTTTCATTACGAAGATATTTTTATCTCCAAGAAGAGTGGGGGCGAATGGCAAACAGCTCAAAACATTGGTAGCGTAGTGAATACAAAATACCACGATTCTAATTTAGGTTTCTCCCCTGATGGCAAAACTCTTTATATCTATAGCGATGAAGGTAATGGAGATATTTATTATACCAATTTACTTTCGGAAGATACCTGGTCTCCACCAGTAGGCCTTAGTGAAAATATTAATTCCACAGGTTATAACGAAAAATCTGTTTCTCAATCTTCTGACGGAAATACATTGTTTTTTGCAAGTAACAGACCAGGAGGAAAAGGTGGTTTTGACATTTATTATTCACAAAAAAATAAAAAAGGTGAATGGGGTCCATCCAAAAATATTGGAGATGTTATTAATACTGAAATAGATGAAGATGGTCCTTTTATACAGTTTGATGGCAAAACTTTATATTTTAGCTCTACCGGCCACGATGGCATGGGTGGATTTGATATATACAAGTCTGTTTATGATAGTGCCAGCTCTGTATGGAGTACGCCGGAAAATTTAGGCTATCCTCTTAATTCCCCTGATGATGACATCTATTTTGTGATGACAAAAGATGGTAAAACTGGGTATTATGCTTCTGTGAGAGACGATAGTAAAGGTTATAATGACATCTATCGAGTAACCATAGCAGATTTAAGTGGTGGCGTTACCAAAAAAGACAAAGTGGCTAAAAAGGATGATGAGGATGAAGTAGCAAAAGCTAATAGAGAAGTTACTGGGGTTGATATTAAAGAAACTACCCCACCACAAAAAACTGAACCTACCACTGGCGCCCCTGTGAATTTACTGGTGCGTGTGGTGAATGCCAAAACTAACCAGGCCATAGATGCGAAAATTGAATTAAAAAGTCAGCCGGAAAATGTTGTATTGCCAGTTAAAAAGATGGAAACAGGTATCTACAGTTTTGTAATAACAAGGGATGAAGTTTCAAATTTTATGTTATCAGTAGAAAAGCCAGGCTTTATTTTTTATAATAAGAGCATAAGAATTCCGGCTTCCACAGGTACAGAACAAACTGTAAGAGAAACAGTAAGGATGAGTATGCCTGAAATTGGTTCCTCTAGAGTGTTGAAAAACATATTCTTTGAATTTGATAAAACCACTTTCACCATTGAATCTTATGATGAGTTGAACAAAATGGTGAATTTCTTAGAGCAAAATAGAGATGTAAATGTAGAAATTGCGGGACATACTGATAGTGTGGGTCCTAAAGCTTATAATAAAAAACTATCTCAACTAAGAGCCAACAAAGTAGTAGAATACTTAGCAGGTAAAGGAATTGATAAAAGAAGATTAAAAGCAGTAGGTTATGGTGAAGAAAAACCGCTAGTGAGTAATGACGATGAGGTAATGGGAAGAGAAATTAACCGAAGAGTTGAATTTATTGTAAAAGAATAAATTAATCTTTTTTTTTAGAAGTATTAAGGGTCATTCAAATGACCCTTTTTTTTTGTTAATTTTGAATTATTTCGTAGTTCGTTTGGCTTTTCAGTACACTCTTTTATAGTTTTATAGAGTCAATAGGGTAGATGAGGGAAGGTGAGATAGCTTCAATAAATTATAAATCAGTGAGTCTAAAGGCATCTTTGAAGCTTTAGATGGTTCGCTAACCTGTCCCGCATTGATGGCATCGGGTGCGAACTGCCGCAGGCAGGCGCGCAAATTACTAGCTAGGCAATGGCTGATCAGCTTCATTCCTTTTGAAAGGCTTTCGGTCTATTTTTTTTGACGGTTAGTTTCAAAATTGGGAGAACTGAATAAGAAAAGAATAAATTATTAGTGCTTTAAGTCATTAGCCATTTAAAGTATATTCTAAATAATAAATATGATGAAAAAGTATGCAATTTTAGTAGCAGGTGGTTCAGGGCAAAGAATGGGAGGAGCCATTCCCAAACAGTTTTTAAAAATGGGAGGAAAACCTGTTTTAATGCATACTTTAGAGGCTTTTCACATGGCTGATTTCAATATTCATTTAATAATTACCCTTCCTAAAGAGGAGATGGCTTTTTGGAGAGATTTATGTGAATGGCACAGTGATTACACCCCACATAGTTTGGTAGAAGGGGGAGAAACCCGATATCATTCTGTAAAAAATGCCCTGGCAATGGTTGATGATCAGGCTTTGGTAGCTATTCATGATGGTGTTCGGCCTCATATAAGCAAAGAATTAATATTAAAATCCTATGAGATAGCAAGGGAATCTGGCAGCGCTATTTGCTCTGTAGCAATGAAAGATTCGGTAAGGCAAATAGTGGGTGATAATAGCCGGAATATTGATAGAAGTACTCTGAGAACTATCCAGACACCTCAAACTTTTCAATCTGACTTAATCAAGGCCGCCTACGCAAAGGGTTATTCGCAGAATTTCACAGACGATGCATCCGTTGCAGAAGCTTACGGGCATAATGTTAAATTGATGGAAGGAGCGTATGAGAATTTAAAAATTACTACTCCGGAAGATTTAATAATAGCAGAAGCTATATTAAAGGCAAAGTGAGAATTCACTCACTTTGCTAATATTCATCTTCATTAAAGAAAAAATCGTCTTTTGATGGGTAATCCGGCCAAATTTCCTCAATATTTTCATAAGGTTGACCATCATCTTCTAGTTCTTGTAAGTTTTCCACAACTTCTAATGGTGCACCAGACCGAATACCAAAATCGATCAATTCATCTTTGGTGGCTGGCCACGGTGCGTCTTCTAAATAGGAAGCTAATTCTAATGTCCAATACATATTCTAACGTATTTTTTTTTGATGCGCAAAAGTATGATAATTTTTTGTAAATCAAAGTTTTATTTCGCTTGTCTTTTTCTAGCTACACCAAAAAAACATAAGCAAAATTCAAATTATTTCTGATTTTTGTTGGAAACACGTAATTCATCCAGTATTTGTTGCTTAACCGCAATTTTTCTTTTTTGCTTTTCGTGTTTAAAACCTACCATTTTATCCAACTTCTCTGTTCCCAGATTAAATTTCTCGAGGTTTTCTTCAAAAATGAGTAACTCTTTCTGATCACGATTTATTAAATCACGGAGTAAATTCATTTTTAATTTGAGTGATTCTTTTTCTTCTAACCCGGGTCTTTCTTTCTTTTTATGAAGGCCCTCCAAAAATTGCTTTTCAAATATATAGTCATTCCAGTAAAAGAAATCTTCATTTACTTGTTTGTCGGTGCTTACCTTCCCTAAATCCTTCCAATTTTTCTGAATCGATTTTGCTTCTTTTACTGCTTCTTCAATGGGTAAGTCTTTTGCAATGATCAATTGCTGGAGAAGCTCTTTTTTTTGCTCACCACCTTTTGATGTTTTATGGCCTACATCAGTTTTATTCTTTTGAGCACTTTTTTGATTATGCTGGGTTAGCTTTTTAAAAGTATTTAATAAAAGGTTATATTCCTCTTTCGGGATATTTTCTAAGCTTTTCCATTCTTCAATTAACTGAGGTACTTTCTCCTGAAGTTTATCAGTATCTTTTTCAGTTTCTCTTAATTTTTTAGCTTTTTCTATCAATTGCTTGTATTGATCAACCCGGCTAGCCATCATTTCTTTTTTAGCTTCATGAAAAGCTTTTTTTCTATCATAAAACTCATCATAAACTGACTGAAACTGCCCTTCAATTGCTTCTTTTTTGGAATCGTCCACAGCACCTACTCTAATCCAACGTTGTCTTAATTCTTTTAGCTGTTCCGTAGCTTCTTTCCAGTTTGGGTTAGCAGCATAGCTTTTAGCTTCTTCAATTAGTGTGCTTTTTACCTCTAAATTTCTTTTTCGGTTCTGGTTGATATAATCTTCCAGCATCTTTTCAAGCATTTCCAAACGCTCTTTCAACTGTAGAAAATCACCAATTCCATCGTAGGTAGCGAGCGACTCTTTTAAATTAATTACTTTCATTAAAAAGGATCCTTTATTGTCTTCCTGCTCAATCTGTTTCTGAACTTCATCTACTTTAGTGGTTAAAAGTGAGAATTTATCTTCAAAAAATTTGATTGAGTCGGCTTCTGAGTCCTTTACTTCACCAATCGGCCTTTCAGGAAACGTGCCTTGTGCTTTTAGAATAACTTTACCTTCCTCAATGAAAGCCATGTCTTGCTTTAAATCAGTCAAAATGCTTATAATTTGATTTTAAAATATTTGGATGCAAAAATAAATTTATTTTATGAGATACCCTCATGTCTATTGTGTTATTAGCGTTGTATTCACGTAATTTGATTAATAATCTTTGAATCTAATAAAATCAATTGAAATGAGCGATGATAAAATAATTTTTTCAATGTCGGGGGTGTCTAAAGTTTACCCTCCTAAGAAAACAGTATTAAAAGATATATACCTTTCCTTTTTCTATGGTGCTAAAATCGGTGTGCTCGGTTTGAATGGATCTGGTAAATCTTCTTTATTAAAAATAATAGCAGGAATAGACCAGGATTACATGGGAGAGGTTGTAGCCTCTAAAGATTATTCTGTTGGAATGCTTGAGCAAGAACCTCAATTAGATCCTAAAAAAACGGTAAAAGAGGTAGTGGAAGAAGGCGTGGCAGAAATTGTGGCCTTGTTAAAAGAGTTTGAAGAAATAAATGAGAAGTTTGGAGATCAGGAGATTTTAGATAACCCTGATAAAATGAATGACCTGATAGAGCAGCAAGGCAAGGTTCAGGAGAAATTAGACCATCATAACGCATGGGAATTAGATAGTAGGCTAGAGCAGGCTATGGATGCCCTACGTTGCCCTCCTGCCGATGAGCCGGTAGAGCATTTATCAGGTGGAGAAAAAAGAAGAGTGGCTTTATGCCGATTATTACTGCAAGAGCCTGATGTTTTATTATTAGATGAGCCTACCAACCATTTAGATGCAGAATCAGTGCATTGGTTAGAACACCATTTACAACAATATAAAGGAACCGTAATAGCTGTAACACACGATAGGTATTTCCTTGATAATGTAGCCGGTTGGATTCTAGAACTGGATAGAGGAGAGGGTATTCCGTGGAAAGGGAACTACTCTAGCTGGTTAGATCAAAAGCAGAAAAGGTTAGCTCAGGAAGAGAAAACGGAATCAAAAAGACAAAAAACGCTACAAAGAGAATTGGAATGGGCAAATATGTCGCCTAAGGCAAGGCAAGCTAAATCCAAGGCAAGACTTTCTTCCTATGAAAAAATGTTAGGGGAAGAAGTAAAGCAAAAAGAGCAGAAATTAGAACTCTTTATCCCGCCTGGACCAAGATTAGGAAGTAAGGTGATTGAAGCTAATGGTGTTTCTAAAGCTTTTGGAGATAAATTATTATACGAAGATTTAAATTTCTCTCTACCTCAAGGTGGAATTGTTGGGATTATTGGCCCGAATGGTGCCGGTAAAACGACATTATTTAACCTTATAACCGGCAAGGAAAAACCAGATAGCGGAAGTTTTGATGTGGGTGAAACAGTAAAGCTTTCTTATGTAGATCAAGAGCACGACAATTTAGATCCTAAAAAATCAGTTTGGGAAAATATTTCAGAGGGCAACGAATGGATTCAACTAGGAGCCAATAAAATTAATTCACGCGCTTATGTAAGTAAATTTAATTTTGCCGGTGGAGATCAAGAGAAAAAAGTGGGAGTTTTATCTGGAGGTGAGCGAAACAGAGTACATTTGGCCATGTCCATTAAGCAAGAAGCTAATTTACTTTTGCTTGATGAACCTACTAACGATTTGGATGTGAATACCTTGAGGGCCCTTGAAGAAGGCCTTGAAAATTTTGCAGGCTGTGCTGTAATTATTAGTCACGACCGTTGGTTTTTAGACAGGGTGGCAACACATATTCTAGCTTTTGAAGGTAATTCTCAGGTATATTGGTTTGAAGGTAACTTCTCTGATTACGAGGAAAACCGTAAGCAAAGACTGGGTGAAGATGCCATCCCTAAAAGAATTAAGTATAAAAAACTGACTAGAGGATAGGCAAACAATAGCTGTTCAATATGGCTTATTTAACCGAAGATTGATGTCATTTTCATCAGTCTTCGGTTATAATCGCCTTAATAGCAACTATTTTGCGTTATTTTCAGTTCTCAAGAAAATTTCCGATATTTGAGTATAAAGAAATCAACTATGAAGACTTTAAAAATTGCTGAAGATTTATTGACCTCCCACGGGTTACGTAGAACCCAAATCCGCCTGGAAATATTACAAATTTTCATGAAGTCTGAGCATGCTTTGGCTGTAAATGACCTTGAAAAATTATTAAAAGCAAGCCATGATAGGGTAACATTGTATCGTGCTTTAAATTCTTTTGAGGAAAATGGCATACTGCATCAAACCCCTGATAAAAGTGGCAATATGCGTTATGCGCTATGTGCTGAGGGCTGTTCAGGCCACGATCATAAAGACGAGCATGCACATTTTATTTGTGATGAATGCAACCAAACCTATTGCTTGCAAGATGTTAAAATACCCGATGTAAAATTATCTGACGATTACCAGCTAAATAGTGTGAGTTACACGATGAATGGTGTGTGTAAAGAGTGTCAATAATTTTTATGCTAATAACCACTCAAGGGCTTCCGCTTCTTCCTTAAAAATTTTATAGTCAAAATTTCTGGACTGGCATATTGCTGACCAAAAATAAGCAATTGACTCACTTTGGAAATTAACTATTGCCGCCATTTTCACCTCTTTAAAGGCAGTTAATTTTACTTCAAAAACCTTTACCAGATTGTACGCTTCATTACTTGGGATGTTGAAATGGGTATTAGTAAAATCAAGTAGAATTAATCTTTTAGAAGATTTTTGAATAACAGCGTGGATTTTACTGGCATTATTAATTATTTCCACAAAATCACTTCTATCACCATGACTTATCACCTTTAGGTATTGCGATTGTTCTGAAATAGATACTGACTTTTTACTGAAAAATTTCACTGCTTTGGTTGAATAATGGGTTTTAAACAAAAGTAATAAAAATTACAAAAAGTTGTAATTTTTTACTCTGATTTATCTTGTTGAAACAGATAAAAATCCAATCAAATGAATTTTTTGGTTTAATATTTCCCCAAAATTTTAATAATCACCTAATCTCGGATAGATAAGGAAACATTTTACTAATAATATTTTTTTCAATCAATTCTTTAGGAGACCCGGTAATTAAAGGCTCTTCACAATTTGCCAGCCATAGTTCATCCGCCATTCCTAATGCCATTTCCACCTGATGTGTACTAATCAGAATCGATTTACCGGTTTCTACAACTAGTTTTTTCAATAATTGCATCACTATAAAACGGTTATTGGCATCTAAATGCACTGTAGGCTCATCTAAAAGCATGATTTCTCCATCCTGGGCAAGTGCTCTGGCAATTAATGCTTTTTGTAGCTGGCCATCACTAATTTCGAAAATATTGGCATCGCTTATATAATGAATGCCACATTGCTCCATAGCATAATTCACCTTTTCATGATCATTATTGGTGAGTTTCCCCGACCAGTTTGTATGCGGGTACCTTCCCATTTGTACCAATTCCAATACACTTAAATTACCTCCCTGAATGGGATCGGTGAGTACCAGACTCATATTTCGTGCTAATTCTTTAGGTGAAAAAGATGATACCTCTTTACCTTTAATGAGAATTTCCCCTTCTATTTTTGGCTGTAATCCCGCTAAAGTTCGGATTAGCGTGCTTTTCCCCACACCATTGGCACCTAAGAGGCAAATGAGTTTGCCTGTGGTAATTTCCAGCTCACAATGTTCCAACAAAATATTTTTTTGCGAACCTTTTTTATAGCCGATAGCTAAATTTTTAGTAGTTAATATGTTAGTGGATTTATCCAAAATTCCTACTTAAATTTTTACGTTTCACAATTAACCAAATCACTACAGGAGCCCCAAATAGGGAAGTAACAGCATTAAGGGGTAAAATGAGATCAATACCGGGTAGCTGAGCTATAATATCGCAAAGCAATAATAATATGCTTCCCAATAGTAATGTGGCAGGAACTAGAATAAAATGATTAGCACTTTTAAAAATGATACGGCTCATATGCGGAACAGCTAACCCTAAGAAAGCAATGGGTCCGCAGAAGGCTGTAACTACCCCGGCTAACAAACTGGTGCTAATCACTAAGCCAATTCTTACTTTTTTGATTTCCAGACCCATGCTTTGTGCATAATTTTCGCCCAGTAATAAGGCATTTAAAGGTTTAGCCTGTAAATAGCCAATGATGATACCTAGTATAATAACCGGGATGAAAATTCTCATCTCAAACCAGTTTAAATTTCCGGTTGAGCCAAAAGTCCAGAAGAGGAAGTTTTGTATATCATCTGCAGAGCTAAAATATTGTAAAACGCTGACAATAGCTGAAGTAAAAGCACCAAACATCAATCCGATCAATAGCAATGACATACTGTCTTTAATATTAATCGATACTAAAAGTACTAATAGTAAAACTATGGAGGACCCCACGATAGAAGCGATTGCTAAACTCCATGAGGCAAGCGCACCGGTAATACCAATACCTGCTAGTACGAGTAAGGCAACCCCTAAACTGGCTCCGGAACTTATGCCTAATACAAAAGGGCCTGCTAAGGGGTTTCTGAAAAGCGTTTGCATTTGTAAACCTGCAAAACCTAAAGCCGCTCCTGCAAAAATGGAAGTAATGGTTTTAGGCAGCCTATAATGCATAATAATGGTGGAAGATGCATTACTAACATGCTCGTTACCAGTAAAAACACTAAAAATATCATTTACCGGAATATAAACAGAGCCTAAGCTGATAGATAAAAGCATCAGCAATAGGAGTAAAATGCCTAAACCCAGTAATTTTTGATATGTAGAAAGTGAAATCAATGAGATAAAGGTTGAAAATAAGTAGAAGAATCGTTCAGCACTTCCGGATGCAAAATATTAATATAATCTTGTAAAATTAAATCAGGTCTTAGAAAACCGGATTCGAGGAAATCATTGGCACCTGATTCGCTTACTCTTTTGGTGTATCCATAAATCTTTTGCTCTCTAAATGCTTTGAAATAAGAATATCTCGAGTCGGTATCTTTCAGTTCTGCATAAGATTTAAAATTAGCTGCCCCCAACCAATAATCTGCATCTTCCGCTTTTTTGAGCACCGATTCATAACTCAATTCTAAACTACCTGATTCGTTATTTTCGGACCAAAGATATTTACCACCGGCATCTTCAATAAAGGCTGCAGCATAACTTTTGCCGCCGGGTACATACCAGGTATCGCCATACATCACACCGGTCATCACAGTCGGTTTATTTTGAATACCTGCTGTTTTTGTAGTCAGCTTTTGATAATTCAATTCAATTTCCTGGAAGATACTATCTGCCTGATCTAATTTCTGAAAAAATGCGGCAGTAAATTTAATCCACTCAGCTCTGCCTAAAGGATTGGTTTCCATATAATCCAGATTAACCACCACGGGAATATCAGCTTGTTGCAGTGGTTTCAATTGCTCGAAAGCACTTCCTTTGCTGTAGGCCATCACTAAACCCGGGTTGAGAGTCAATGTTTTTTCAATATTTACACCATTTTTTTGACCTATGTCAGCTATAGACCCATCTTTTACTAAAGTTTGCAAGCTGCTGTCATAAATCCATTGGGTGTCGGGGAAACCAATGAGTTGAGGAGCTTGACCCAGAGCAGTAATGGCCGGCAGATGACTGGTGGAAAAACAAATGATGTTTTCAATTGGAGTAGTAATATAAGCATCAGCTTTAATATTAGGCTTTTGTGAATCTTTTGGGTAGAGTATATAAGTAAATGTATCGTCTGTAGATTTGCCGTGCTTTACCTCTATAGCAGTATAATTGTCATACACCTGAATACTTAGTTTTTCGCTGTATTTGATGAGTTGAGTGCCTTCTTCTGTATTTTCCTCCTTTGTTGAGGAAGTACATGAAGAAATTAAAGTAAAAAAGAATAGAAGACAGAATAAATTTTTAAAAGCATGCATAGAGGGCAAAAATAATGAAAAAATAAGGGGAGTTTATTTATTTCATTAATATTTCATAAAAGTAGTCATGGTAAATTGTAATAGCATTGGGATCGATCATATGAAAGTATAATTATGTGTTATTTATACAAATTCAGGAGGGTGCATAGAGTCTTTCAGAGGCTGCCCTTATTTGCAGAGTTAAATGGCAAAGCGCATCAAAAAAATAATGTCGTCCTTACAGGACTTTTGAAATAATTAGTTAATCATTTCTACCAAAATGCCACCTCTACGAGGTTTTTATTGAACACCTATAATTGCAATTGATGTCGGCACTTTGCAAAAGTCAGACATCTTAAGTGAATATTTTTATTGTTTTAAAAAATAAAGTATTTATATTAATAGAACTTTTCAATGAAACCTTCAATGTGATGACATATATTTCCTTAACATTTGATTTACTTCCACCCACTTTTTCAAAGTTATATCCTAATATCGAAGACAATATCTTAATAGGAGCAGCAAGAACCGAAACAGTCGTTATTCAGCAACGTGTCTGGCGATGTGATGGAGATGATGGAGGGCTTGATGGAGGAGATGGTTTTGAAGAGGAAATTGTTAGCCGTTCAGTCAATACTATTGCTACCATGCCCATGCCGAATCAATCAAGTCTAACACCCCCTGGTTTTGTAGATGAAGATGGTAATCCGGTTGACCCTAATGATACACCTATAGACGGGCCTGACCCTACTCCCCCAGGCCCTACGCCACCCGCTCCACCTAGCAACTGTGCTTGGGTGTGGGAAACCTACAGTTTCAGATCTGTAATTTTGCAGCCTAGTGATGGCTTAATACCTGCCTCTGCTCAAAAAATGGATAATGTTAATGGCGCTGATGCAATCACAGTGCAAGGGGTGAATCATTTGGAGATAGGGAATCATCCGGAGATGACCAGGGTTTTTAATGATATATTTAATAGAGGACGGAATACTCCTTTTTTCAGGGATGAACGAAGATGATTATGATGAGATATTTGATTCTATGTTTTAGTTTGATGTTTTTTTCCTGTTCTTTTTTAAATAATGTAACAGAGGAAAATGGAGGTGAAATCTACCCCCACTTGTGGGAATATGACTTTGATATAGGATATTTTTTGGGTCTTGACCCCATCATTTATAAAGATAAAGTAATATATACTCCTTTAGATGAAGAAAGAAATGATTTCTTGGCTAATCATGTTTTACAAGCTTTTGATAAAGAAAGTAAAGAGATACTTTGGACGTGGGACGAAACAGTTGATGAAACAGGCGAACAATTTAATAGCGCACGAAGGTACTATATTTATAATAATAGGCTTTACATATCAACCGGTGTTGATTATGCTATTAACTTAGATAATGGAACTACTGAACATTATTTAGATAATAATAAAATTGGAGGCCAAAGATTTTATGGTTTTGAAGATAATATATACGCTAGGTTTGGTTCGGAAAATAATTTAAGTGTTTCTATTAAGACAACAAAAACAAACTCTTTTGAATGGAAGGAAATATTAAGATATGAAGATACTGATACCTCTATATTAAGTTTTCGCCAAATCTTGATTGATAAATCGAATACCAATTTATTATATCTGCCATACACATTTGCTCCCGGCAAAGGTGCGAAGTCGAGTCCAGGTTTAATTGTTTATGATATTATAGATAATAAAGTCATCTCGGATAAAATAATTACAGGTGTTGGTGATAATCATCCTGTAGAACAATTGGCCATCATACATGATGATAAAATATTTATTCCAACTCGAGGTAAAACTATTTGTCTTAATAAAAATACCGGAGAACTAATATGGCAAACTAGTGTGATTGGGTCAGCTTCATTATCAGGTATATTATTTCCAGAGAACAATCTTTTATATGTGAACACCGAATTTGGGGTTTACTGCCTTGATCCAGAAACAGGTGCTGTCATTTGGAGTGAGCTGAATGGCGAAAAAGAGGGAAATAGTAGTAGAATGCAATACCATAATGATGTGATTTATTATATAGGTGGGGGTATGTTCCATGCCAGGGATGCCAATACAGGTGAAAAGCTATTATTTTTTGAAGCCCCATCATTTGCTAAAGATGGAGGCGCTTTTTTTCAACCGGTAATGACAATAGATCAGGAAAACGATAAAATTTACACTGCCAGTTATACTCATGCCTATTGTTACCCTACCTTGAGATGAGGAGATTCTTTATAATCATTATTGCATTTTTGGGAGTAATGTCCTTTTCTAAAGCGCAGGAAAAAAAGGCTTTTGAGCATGTTAGTCTGATAAAAGTCGGTAGTGGCTTTATTGGTTTGCTTTATCTGGATGAATTAGCCAGTGGAGATCAATTTGGCAGGGAAGCTTTACCTCCTGTATCTGCAAGCTTTGAGTGGAGGTTTAAGCCCCGGCTTTCTTTAGGTTATTATTTCGGGTACGAATATGAAAAATTATCCGGAACAACGGTCGGCTTCGAGGGTCCGAATCATTCCATAGTTACGGGAGTGAATATGAATTTCCATATTCTGCGTTATCAAAATCTAAAGTGGTTCGATCCTTATTTAGGTTTGTCTTTTTATTATTATAGCTTCGAATTGCTAACCCGGAATGGTTTTTCCCCTGCCTATAGAATTGGAAGTAATTTTTATATCAATGAAAAGTGGGGCGCTAATATGAATATTGGAGTAGGAGCTGCTTTATTGGAATTAAATATGCTATATAAATTCCAGCATAAGGCAGATAAAATTGATTGATCATAATGGTTTGTAACTATAGCTGATCGTTATTTTATAATAGATATTTTAATTGCTATTCTATAAATTTTTATTAAATTTTTTCAATTCTTTTTTGATAAAATAAAACATCTTAAAAGGAAATTCTAGAGGGTGCAGAGGATGATTTTATTTACCCATCCAGTTTTAGTTGAAGCTCATTCAAAATCAATGGTCGTACTTACAGGACTTTTGAAATGATTGGTCAATCATTTCTACCATAATGCCACCTCTACGAGGTTTGGGTTGTTACTTAGTGACTGAACAACTGCCATGGTTCTTGTCCGCCTGTGTCATGACTCACTAAATATTTTATATCAGGGGATTAATCATTTTTAGCTGATTTTACCCTTCCCCCGGTCAACAGTTCCTGATATCTCTGCTCGGCCCAGTTGCGTATTAACTATTTTCATAATATTAGAATAACCCAAAATGGACTGTGAGTCACAGTCCATGGGAACAGGTTAGGGAAAAAAACCAACAAAAAAGGCTGCAAACTGCAGCCTTTTTTAATATAAATAAAGATTTTAATTACTTCGCAAAAGATACCGATCTCATTTCCCTGATCACAGTTACTTTAATCTGTCCGGGGTATTGCATGTCTTTTTCTATTTTTTGAGATATATCAAAAGATAGCTGACCTGCTTTTTGATCCGAAACATTCTCGGCATCTACCATTACCCTCAACTCACGGCCGGCTTGTATTGCATAACATTTGTTTACGCCATCAAAATTCATAGCAAGCTCCTCAAGGTCTTTTAGTCTTTTGATGTAACTATCCATGATTTCTCTTCTTGCTCCCGGCCTTGCGCCTGAAATGGCATCACAGGCTTGCACAATAGGAGAGATGAGGGAAGTCATTTCTATTTCATCATGGTGAGCACCAATGGCATTTAAAACATCCGGATGCTCCTTAAATTTCTTGGCAAACTCCATCCCTAAAATAGCATGTGGCTGCTCCGGCTCATCAGGCCAAACTTTTCCAATATCGTGTAGTAAACCTGCTCTTTTGGCTAACTTAGCATTTAGGCCTAATTCTGAAGCCATGGTAGCACACATATTAGCTACTTCTCTTGAGTGCTGCAATAAATTCTGACCATAAGATGATCTGAAGCGTAATCTACCCACCATTCTAATCAGCTCAGGGTGTAAACCATGAATTCCCAGGTCAATCACCGTTCTTTCACCAATTTCAACTACTTCTTCTTCTATATTTTTGATGGTTTTGGCCACTACCTCTTCAATTCTGGCGGGGTGAATTCTGCCATCCTGCACCAATCTGTGTAAAGAAAGCCTGGCAATTTCTCTTCTTACCGGATCAAAACCTGAGATAATAATGGCTTCAGGGGTGTCATCAACGATAATTTCCACTCCGGTAGCAGCTTCTAACGCCCTGATGTTTCTACCTTCTCTACCAATAATTTTCCCTTTGATGTCGTCACTCTCAATGTTGAAAACAGACACACAGTTTTCAACTGCATGTTCAGTGGCTGTTCTTTGGATGGTGGAGATTACGATTTTCTTCGCCTCTTTAGTAGCAGACAGCTTGGCTTCTTCCATGATATCTTTAATCAAGGATGAGGCTTTGGTTTCCGCTTCGTCTTTTAAAGCTTCAATGAGTTGTCCTCTGGCATCATCAGCAGAAAGGTTAGCAGCTTTCTCTAATATGTTTACTTGCTGCTGTTTTATTTTTTCCAGTTCTTCCTTACGCTTGGCAATTACTTCCAATTGAGCCGTTAAATTCTCTTGAATTTTCTCTGTCTCAACTTCTTTTCTTTTGAATTGCTCAATTTCTTTAGAAAGGTTTTGCTCTCTTTGTTTGATTTTATTTTCATTAACAGCCACTTGGTTTTTTCTTCTGCTAACTTCTTCTTCAAACTCTGATTTCTTCTTTAGATAATGCTCTTTGGCTTCGAGCATTTTATCTTTTTTGGTGTTTTCTGCGCTAATTTCAGCCTCACGAACAATGAGGGCTGCTTTATCCTGCGCTTCACTTTCTAATTTATTTAAAAGGCTTTTTTGAGTAAATTTATTCAAAAAGAAGCCTAATAATAGGCCCGCAATGCCTGCGATAATAATAAATAACGTTTCCATTTTATATATACATTTATATTGTCTGGAAGCAGTGTTATTTTGCCTGAATGGAAGGGTTTAAATTGATTGACTTATTAAATGATCAATGGATTTAATTTTATTTAAGATTGATTCATCCGCACCTTGTTTATTATCTTCTATACCCAATCTGTCTATCAATGCATCAAAAGCGACCATTGATAGTAGATCCTGTTTATCGTCAATACCAAACTTCTCTCTGTACGACTTCAATCGTTCATTAATCAATTTACCGGCTTTTCTAATGCGTTCTTCTTCGTCCGCTTTCACGGTCATAGGATATTCCCTATCAGCAATTTTTATTTTGATGGATAATTCCCTCATAAAACCGTCCGGTTATCTATCTTGTTAAATGTAAAATACACTTATCAATTTCTTTAATATATTCGTCAATTTTACCCTTCATTTCTGAAGCCTCTTCCTCACTCTTCCCAATACTTCCTACAATCTTACTAATTTTATCTTGATTTTGAAAGTCATTAATTCGTTCATCTTTCTGTTTCAGGGCCGATTTCAATTCCTGATTTTCTGCTTTCAAAATATTCAATTCACTCTTAGTATTTTGAAATTCATTCAAAAGCAGCTGTACCTTACGTTCTAAGGCGTTTAATTCAGTATGTAGTCCTTCCTGATTCATTTTTATTTTCTAATTACAGCCCCGATTTCTCTTTCATATGCCTGCATTAGTTTGTTCATTGTTTTATCAATTATTTTATCCGTTAATGTTTTTGTGCTGTCTTGTAGCGTTAAAGATAAAGCATAGGCTTTTTTAGAAGCATCAATTTTATCTCCTTCATACATATCAAAAACATCAATTTTACTTAATATTTTACCGGCTTCTTTAAAGCTGATAGCTTTTATGGATTCGTATGAAACTGCTTTGTCAATTACCAGCGATAAATCTCTTTTAACTTCCGGGAATTTACTCACCGGTTCAAATTCAATATTGGTATTAACCTTCTTCAATAATGCCTCCCAATCTAAATCAGCATAAAAAACATCTTGCTTTAAGCCATTCATTTTCAGCACTTTTTTGCTTAATTTACCGAGTGTACCAATTGTTTTTTGCCTGATTTTAAGCTTCAAGCCATAATCGAAGACATCACTGTGAAAATCTTCATTTTCAATACTTTCCGCACTAAATTTATTGAAAATTTTCAGAACTGCCGAATACAAGTCATGAAATTTTATTGTCTCATTTTTTCTTAACCAATTCTCAGGTTCGTTTTTCCCCGTCAGATACAAACCAAGGCGCATTTTTTCCTGATATTTAGAATTAATTTTTTTATAAATTTTTCCAAACTCATAAAATTTCAGGTCATTTTGCTTCCGGTTTATGTTATGAGCGAGAACATCCAGCCCTGTGAATAACAAATCTTGCCTCATTACCCCGAGCTCTTCACTCAGTTTATTGAGAATTTCAACATTTTCCGCTTCATCAAAGCTATCCAGCTGTTTGCTATATGCTGCTTTTGTTAAAGAATTGGTCATTATCTCCTGAAATCCATTGGAGGATAACAACAAGCCGGCTTCTTTACGCAATTTACCCGGATCTACTTCAGGGAAACTTGCTAAAAAACTACTCGATAATGTTTCGGGTATTTCAATATTATTAAATCCGTAAATTCTTACAATTTCTTCTATTACATCAGCTTCCCGAGTTACATCAACGCGATAGGGTGGAACCACTGCTGTAAAACTATCCTCCCTTTTTTCAATAGTCTTTATATCTAGCCTATTCAAGATTTGATGAATTAAATCCTCAGGCAGTGTTTTGCCAATAAGTCTGTGAATATTCTTGTATTTAATAAAGACGTGGCGATCTTCCACCACAACTGGGTATTGATCTACCACTTCACTACTGATAGTTCCGCCAGCCACTTCTTTAATCAATTGGGCTGCTCTTTTGAGTGCGTAAACTGTAATATTAGGATCAGTTCCTCTTTCGTACCTAAAAGAGGCATCTGTTTTCAGTTGATGCTTCTGCGAGGTTTTCCTCACGCTGTCTGCTGAGAAATAAGCTGATTCAAGAAAAATACTGGTTGTAGCATCACTCACGCCCGATTCTTTACCACCGAATACTCCGGCAATACACAAAGGCGTTGAATTACCATCGCAAATCATTAAATCTATATCAGCTAATTTTCTTTCTTTTTCATCCAGTGTTTTGAAAGTGCTTCCTTCTTTCAGGTTTTTTACTCGGATCGTATTTCCTTTAATTTTAGCGGCATCAAAGGCATGTAAAGGCTGACCTGTTTCAAAAAGCACGAAATTGGTGACATCTACCACATTATTGATGGGTTCTAAACCAATACTTAATAAAGCATTTTTCAACCAATCGGGCGAGGGCTGTATTTTTAGTCCGCTTAAGCTTACTCCACTATATCTTGGACAATCTTTTTCGTTTTCTACAATTACCTGAATAGGTAAATCATTATTGTCAGGCTTGAATGAATCTACCTCCGGCCATGTGATTTCTCGTCCTGTAACCGCTTTAACATCTCGTGCTACACCAATATGCCCGGTGGCATCGGCACGGTTGGGAGTTAAGCCAATTTCAAAAGTGATATCGGAACTGAGGTTAAAATAAGTAGCAGCTTCTGTGCCGTTGGGTAAATCGGTATTTAATATTAATATACCATCATGGCTTTTACCTAAGCCCAATTCATCTTCGGCACAAATCATTCCTAAAGATTCTTCACCTCTGATTTTAGATCTTTTGATTTTAAAAGGCTCATCAGGCTTTGGATAAAGGGTAGTATTAACAGTAGCTACTACCACCTTTTGCCCTGCAGCTACATTAGGAGCGCCACAAACAATTTGTACAGGTGAAGTATCTCCAATATCAACAGTAGTGATTTTTAGTTTATCGGCATTTGGGTGGGGATTACAGGTTATAATTTCTCCTATCACCACGCCATTAAGTCCGCCTTTTATAGCTTCTAATTCCTCAAACCCTTCTACTTCCAAGCCTGTATTAGTCAGCATTTCAGCTAATTTTTCAGGGTCTTCAGTGATATCAATATATTTTTTTAACCAGTTTAGCGCTACTTTCATTTTCTCGAATATGTTTTTGAATCCTCTATTTCTTTTGAAATATAAGAAATAAGGACTCACTATTTAATAGAGTTAATAAGAATCAACGTGCTTGTTAAACTTATTAACCTAAAGTTTTAAAATTAATTTAGTAAGATGAAGATTATTAAATCAATCATCAATTTATAAATCAAAAAGCAAAATTAAGGAAATGATTGATATTGGAAATGATAATTATACTTAATCGTAATTTTTCTCTCCGGCGGTGATGGCCACACTCATTTGATTTTTTAGCGGAGGTACGGGGCAACTATAACCTGTTGTGTAAGCACAATAAGGATTATAGGCATAATTAAAGTCTAAATCGATGCGTGTTTGCCCCGGTTCAAATTCAATTTCAAGGTAGCGTCCTGTACCATAAGTGGTAATGGCACTGGTTTCATCGTAAAATGCCAGAAAGTAAAGCTCAGATTTTGTGCTTTGTAATAAGGTTAAATCCTGATGAGTGTTTTTTAGGTCGAAATGCAAAATAGCCACCTCTTTAAATTGCTGATCATTTCCCTCGCTGGTTTTTAAAGTCTGCAATTCTCCATTTGGAATAGTTTCAACTGAAGCTTTTACCTTGAAAGATTCATCTATTTTGAAATATTTGAGGCTATCGAACGGCACTTTTTGGGCAATAAAAGGAGAGTCTTCATGATTTCTCATGAATTCGTTTTTTTCTTTTCTGTATTTTTCTACCTCAGCAGTATAGTTATCGGTTGCGGGGTTACCTGTATTAGGTAAAAGGCTAAATACTACTATAATGATTACTGCAATAGCCACAATTAGAGTTAATATTTTAGTAGGTTTCATCGAATTGTATTATCTTAAATCTGCTATAAAAACAAACGAGAATATCCTTTAAGAATATTCTCGTTTTAAATTAAAGTTTCTTGCTAATTAAAACCAAGGAAAAGTTTTCCAAATATCATTAAAAATAGCAAAGGCCATGAGTCCTAATAACAATACCATCCCTACTTTTTGCGAATTCTCAAGAAATTTATCTGAAGGTTTTCTACCTGAAATCATTTCGTAGGTAATGAATACTACGTGCCCACCATCTAATGCAGGAATTGGTAAGAAATTCATAAATGCCAACACCATAGATAATAAGCCTGTAATGGTCCAGAATTTTAGCCAGATCCACTCTCCACCAAAAATTTGTGCTATCCCAATAGGCCCGGATAATGATTTTGAAGCGGAAACTTCTCCTCTGAATATTTTGCCAAAAGCCTGAATATTTACCCAAACTACATTAAAAGCTTTTTTTGTACCAATAGAAACAGATTCACCAAAGGTGAATTCTTCATGGGCTAATTCTACCATTTGAACTACCCCAAATCCTAATTTGCCTTCATCATCTACCTGGGCTGTTAATTTTTCAGTTGTTTCCAGGCGTCTTACTTGTAAGGTAATTTCTTCTCCCTTATTTTTTTCTAAAATTTCTGCAAAATCCTGAAAATACTGAATTGGCTGGCCATTTACAGATAAAATTTGATCTCCTTCTTCCAAGCCTGCCATATCAGCGTTACTCTGAGGAGTAATGGTGCCTACTTTGAAAGGAACTCGAGGTTCAATGAAATCTACGGATTTATTTCTGTCTTGTAATTTTTCAATTAAATCCAGCGGAACAGGAATAGTTATTTCTTCGCCATCTCTTAATACAGTGTAATAACTGTCAGATCCAAGCAACACCTCTGTGCTCGTTAGATCACGCACCTTTTCGTAATCTTTTCCATTGATATTAATTACCTTGTCACCAGTTTTGAAGCCTACTTCTTCTCCTAACTCGTAAGCATAAATACCATTTTCTATCACCTCATCTTTAGCAAGATAGGTTTCTCCATATCCATATTGAAGAAAAATAAAGATGATAATACCTGTGATTACATTCACAATTATACCCCCCATCATCACGATGAGTCGTTGCCATGCTGGCTTGGCTCTAAATTCGTAAGGCTCAGGCTCTTTATTCAAGGATTTTGTGTCAAGAGATTCATCAATCATTCCAGTGATTTTTACGAAGCCCCCTAAAGGGATTGCCCCTATTGAATATTCTGTTTCTCCATATTTGAATTTGAAAATTTTGGGAGGGAAACCAATAGAAAATTGCTCCACCCTCATACCGAAAGCCTTCGCTGCCAACATATGGCCGCCCTCGTGTAATCCTACTAGTATTGACAAG
>JBBSPJ010000015.1:0-25297 GCA_038258905.1 Cytophagales bacterium | reverse complement strand
GTACCCGGCCAAGAATTGATTTTTCCACCTATAAAAAAGTAAACTATGGCCCAACAGCCTGATTTAAGCAAATCTCTCATAACCTATACTATCCTTTCTGAGGGGCAGGAAATAGATGGCAGCTTTTTACCTACTTCTATTCGGATTTCTAAAGAAATTAATAAAATATCATTCGCCAGAATTGAGTTTTTTGATGGAAGTAATACCGATAATGAAGAATTTTTAATTGCGCATTCAGATGTATTCAAACCTGGAAAGAAGATTGGCATTAAAGCGGGTTATGAATCAGATGAGGAATTAATATTTGAAGGTATAGTTACTAAACATCAGCTAAAAGTAGGTAGAGATCAACCGGTACTGCAAATTGAATGCAAAGATCAGGCTGTAAAAATGACTTCCGGTAGGCATAATGAAATATATAAGGATAAAAAAGATAGTGACATCATTAAAGAATTATATACTAAACATGGTCTGGAAGGAAAGGTTGAAACTACTGAAAATAAAAATACTAACCTTATTCAGCATTTTACTTCTGATTGGGATTTCATGCTCATGAGAGCCGACATCAATGATTTAATTGTTATTACAGATAATGGGAGTATCGAAGCTGTAAAGCCTAACATTGATCAAGCTCCACTATTTGATGTAACCTACGGAACTGATTTATTAGGATTCGAGGCTGAAATGGATATCAAAAACCAATATAATGAAGTTTCAGTAGTAGGCTGGGACTCTAACGATTTAGCTATTGTAGAATCAAAAACTAAAGGCAGCATAGAAATCAAACAAGGGTCTTATAAATCAAAGGAATTATCAAGTATTTTAAATGAAGGTAAGACCATTCTTCAAACCGGAGGAAACTTATCGGTGGCCTCACTTACTGCCTGGGGTAATTCCTTATTAACGAAATCCAGATTAGCAAAAATAAAAGGTAAAGTATCTATTAGGGGCAATAGCATTATTAAGCCGAATAGCATTATTAATTTAAATGGAGTAAGTAACACTTTTAATGGTGAAGCTTATATCAGTGGTGTATATCATATCATAGAAGAAGGAAACTGGGTAAGTGAGTTACAAATCGGATTAAAAGAAAGGTGGTATACTGATGATACCCCTGGTATTGAAGGATCTAATTCATCCGGTTTAAATGCTGGAGTACAGGGACTTCAAATTGGGATTGTTGTAAAACTAGATGAGGATCCTGATGGAAATTATAGGGTTCAGGTTAAATTACCCACCCTTCAGAAGGACAATATGCCTGTTTGGGCTCGACTATCAAATTTTTATAGTACAGTAGATGCAGGTATATTTTTCATCCCTGAAGTTGGAGACGAGGTTATTTTGGGTTTCCTTAATAATGACCCGCAATTTCCAATGATTTTAGGATCAGTTTATTCCAAAAAAAATAAGCCAAAATATACTCCTGAGCCAGAAAATGGAATTAAGTCTATACTGACCAAAAGCCAGTTAGAAATACAATTTAACGATACCGACAAAATATTAACAATTTCAACACCTGGCGGACATCAAATAATAATGGATGATAAAGAGAAATCTTTAACAGTGATTGACGAGGCTAATAAAAACAAAGTAGTTCTATCGGATGCAGGTATTTTAATGGAATCTGACAAGGATATTATTTTAAAGGCCAAAGGAGATATTAAATTGGAATCCACAGGGAGTACTGAAATTAAGGCTACTAAAGACTATAAAGTAGAAGGATTGAATGTGGAGTTAAAAGGCACGACAAAGTTTGCTGCTGAGGGTGCTCAAGCAGAGCTTAAAGGATCGGGTATGACCACCATAAAAGGAGGAGTAGTACAAATAAATTAGTAAAATATGTCATTTGCAGCAGTTATAGGAGATAATCATGTTTGTCCGATGTCCAACGGGCCGGTACCACATGTTGGTGGGCCTATTATAGGACCTTGTGTACCAACCGTTTTAATTGGAGGTAAACCAGCTGCTGTAATGGGAGATATGGCAGTATGCACAGGTCCGCCTGACTCTATTGTTTTAGGATCTACCACCGTATTAATTGGTGGCAAACCTGCAGCTCGGGTAGGAGATTCTTGTGCGCATGGTGGTACAATTATAGGGCCTGGTATACCTACTGTAATGATTGGAGGCTAATAGAAGTAGAAAAGTAATGCATAAAAAATCATTTTTAGGAATAGGCTGGAAATTCCCCCCCTCATTTGATAAAAAAATGGGGAGTGTGGTATTGGTATCCGAAGAACAGGATATAAGAGAAAGCATTTTAATATTATTATCAACCAGACCCGGAGAAAGATTAATGTCTCCTGACTATGGTTGCGCTTTGTCGCAATTTACCTTTGAGAACATGGATTTCACTTTGATAAACGAGATGAAAAGTAGAATAGAGAAATCAATTTTATATTTTGAACCGCGCATCAACGTTGCAGAAATACGCATTGATCAGGATAAAAATGTGGATGGCCTTCTTAATGTCAGCATAGATTATATAGTACGGAAAACCAATAACAGAAGTAATATGGTGTTTCCTTATTATCTGGTAGAAGGTACTGATGTGAAGTACAAGCCAAAGTCATAAATAAGCTTAATAATAATTACTTACAAAACAGAAATATTGGGTGGTAAATGGAGAGTAGATTTAAAAATACAGGAACATCGCAGCAAAAGAGGATGTTTGAAGCGCTCAAAGAAAATTATGTAAACATTGATGAAAAAAGCTTTGAGGACATGCTCGTGTTTACTTCAAGGCTTTCTAAATTAATAAATTTTTATAATGAAAATAATGAGGTTGATGGAGACTGGTCGCACTTTTTCTCCGATGAAACCGTAATACTTGCTACCATAATTGATGTTAACCCTACAGAAATAGAGAAAAGATTCAAAAGTTATATTAAAAAAATATCTCTGTTTAAGCAGCCTGCTAAAAAGAATAAGTACCTCTTAAAATGCTTCCATGAAATATACAGTCTGGCCAAAAGATTTGAGCATTGGTATAGTAAATTAAGAGACATAGAAGAGTTCAGCAGGCATCAATTGAGTGTTCGTAGCGAAATTTCTAACGCAATAAGTTCTAAACTCGCTTTATCACTTCGTAAAATGAGTATTCTATATAATCAAAATTTAGAATATTATGGGGTATCTGAAGCTAAGTTGCTTTCCTTTAACGAGTTTAGTAATATTTGGAGCCTGGAAGATGGCATCATTGAAGAAGAAAATAGAAACTCCGATAAAGCAGAAAGTAGAAATGAAGAATTTTTACTCAAGGAACTTCAAAAAATATTTCAGAGCTTTTATGAAACACTACTCTATTTAAAATCTAAAACACCTGAATACCTTAAGCAATCAATGGATAGCGATATCCATTATCCTGAAATTGCTTTATTCCTGGCTTTCCTTAAGCTCTATGAGCATGCCAAGGACAATATAAATCAGCTTACCAATAAGCATATAGAGTTTTACTTTAAAGATATTTTAAGGCAAAGGCCAAAACTACAAAAACTGGATAAACTATATCTTCAATTTATATTAGATGATGAGGCACTGTTTACTAAAATCCCTGAAGGAACGAAATTTATAGGGGAAGACCCAAGAAGTGGTGATGATGTGATTTACTCCAATTCAGAGGATCTTTTAGTGAATAAAGCCCAGATTAAAAAAATGTTTTCCGTTTACATTGATAAGGAAATTTTAAATGTAGATGGTAAAGCTGTAAAGAAAATAAATGATATTTTAGGAGCTGAAATCCCCATAGACCAATTAGTTCCTAAAAAACAGACAAACAATAATCTAGCCCCTAAATCGTTTGCCACCTTTGGGGAATTTCAGGGCAAAAAAGGAGCTTCCGAAAAAACCATGAGTAGTGCAAAATTAGGGTTTGCATTTAGCTCACCCAATTTATTTTTAAAGGGAGGTTTTAGGGAAATTGATATAGTGATCCAACTCAGTGAAAATAGCTATAAAAACTTACTTTCAGATTTAGATGCCATAAAAGGTTCTACAAAAGATAACTTAGAAGAGCTTTTTATTAAAGCATTTACCGCTTCATTCAATCTTTCTATCACTACAAGCAAAGGATGGTTAGCTATAACAAAGTATGTAGTAAAAAGAAATGACGAACAAAAAAGCCTAACCTTTTCATTCGATTTATTAAATGCTGACCCTGCTATTATTGCTCACCATCCAGATATACATGATGGAGCATTCAGTTCAAAATTACCAATTATTCGATTTGAGCTTAATAGTGAAAGTTTTATTTACCCTTACACTTTGCTTTCTCAAATGGTGATTGATCAGGTTTGGTTTCATGTAAATGTGAGCAACCTAAAAGATATTCAATTATACAATAATATTGGTCAATTAAGTCCCAATTCACCATTTTTACCATTCGGACCACAGCCAAAATCGGGAGCATACTTTATAATTGGAGAGAAAGAGATTTTTAACAAGGGTCTTGAAGATCTTAAAATTAATGTAGAATGGTTTGATTTACCTGCCCATAAAGGGGGCATGGATGATCATTACAAAAGCTATGGCTTATCAATAGAAAATTCCTCTTTTGAAGCAAAAATATCTATTATGGATGATGGCCAATGGGTTCCTGCTGTGGCAGATGATCAGCAGGCGCTTAAGTTATTTCGAACTGTAGAAAAAGGACCTGAAAAGAACCCTGATCCTAAAGGGAAATTAATAGCTCAGAGTATATTCTCGAACATTGACATTAAAAAAATAAAGCAATCTGCCAACTATGAGGCCATTGTTCAGGACCTAGTATTAAGCCCAACCTCCAACAGAGGTTTTATTAAATTAGAATTATTCAATCCGCCAAATGGTTTCGGCCATGATGTCTACCCGTCCATTCTTTCAGAAGTGGTAATGGAAAATGCCAAAGGAGGTTTATTAAAAAATAAGGAGAAATCGAAAAAGGCAATGCCTAATGTTCCCTACACTCCACAAATAAAAACTATTTCCTTAAACTATAGTGCCTCCTCTGCCATTTCAGGCAATGATAGCGGACAGCAAAAGAATAGCTCAGAATTTGTAGGGGAAATATTTCATTTACATCCTTTTGGTCTTAAAAAATTAAAGTCAGCCGGAGGAAGTAAAAGCACATATTTATTGCCCGACTATCAATTTGAAGGGGCGATGTACCTTGGATTTGCAGATTTAGCTCCTCCACAGCAAATATCCATTCTTTTTGAAATGATTGATGAGTATACTGAATCTTCAGAAGAAGACTTGCCTATTATTGAATGGAGTTATTTAGCGAATGATAATTGGTTACCATTAGCACCCTCCAGGATACTAAAGGATGAAACCAACAGGTTTTTGAAAACCGGCTTAATCAATATAGATGTGCCTGCTGAAATCAAAAATAACAACACCATATTACCAGATGATTTATATTGGATGCGGGTTACGGTACATGAAAATATTGATACCGCCTCCAGTTTATTAAGTGTAGCCACAAATGTGGTGCAGGCAAACTTACAAGATATTAATTTACCTCAAAGTTATCTTAAAAGTGAATTACCTGCATTCTCTATTCAACGATCGATCAATAATATTTCAGGTATAAGAGAAGTAAGGCAGCCCCTACCCTCTTTTGATGGTAGAGCTGCAGAAAGCGATGAGAAATTTTACACTCGGATAGGAGAAAGATTACATCATAAAAGCAGAGCTGTTACTGCCTGGGATTATGAGCGAATTTTACTGGATAAATTTCCAGAAATAGCACATGTAACTTGCCTTTCCAACATGACAAGCAAAAGTACCGATGCTCCCGGAAATATTCTTTTAGTGGTTTCCCCTTCTGCCAAACATAAAGGCAGCATTAATGAACCCATGGCAAGCAGCGAGTTACTCTTCGAGATTAAATCCTATATAGGCAGCTTTACTTCGCCATTTGTTAAAATAGAGGTGCGTAACCCTAACTATGAAAGAATTAAAATCATTTGTGCCGTGAAGTTTACTGACGGCTACAATTATGGTTTTTATATTCAAAAACTTAACGAACAAATCAACCAGTATTTAAGAGGAACTTTACTCACACAAAGCAAAAAAGTAGAGCTTGGTGGAAGTATCCACAGCTCAGACATTTTAAGCTATATGCGCACATTACCCTATGTGAATTTCATTACTAAATTCTCTATGGTGCAAGTTTCCAGGGATTTAGACGGATATTATCAACTGATTGATACAGCAAGGGAAGGTGGGAAATCTTCCGCCCTTGTAGCTACCAAGCCATGGTCGGTTTTGGTTCCGGCACCAGAGCATCAAATATCGGTTCTGATAGATAAATCGGAGGAGCGATCAAGACAAGCAGGTATTGATTATCTGGAATTAGGTCATGATTTTATTATTGAGGAATAAATTTATAATAAGCAGGATATTATATGTCATTACAGAACAGAGAAACACTTAGAAATTACTTCAGAAAGGGAAATTTACCCACTGAACAGAATTTCTACGATTTAATCGATTCGATCATTAATAGAGTGGATGATGGAATGTCTAAAACAATGGACGAAGGTTTAATGCTTTCACCTATTGGGAACTCGGAAAAACTCATAAGCTTTTATAAAAGCATTGAAGATAAAAGTCCGGCCTGGAGTATTGATATTAATAAGGGGGACTCCAACCTTCATGTAAAGAATCGCATGGGAAATAGTTTGATAACTATTAAACAGGAAGGCAAGATTGGAATTAACAATAGCAACCCGGAAGAAGCTTTAGATGTAAATGGCATAGTAGCTCAAAAAGGAAGAAAGGGAACTGCGCATGAAGGAAAAATACCTGGTGACGGCAAATGGCATACTATTATTGATGAACTTAATGGGTGCCATGCTTTTGAAATATTAGCAGGAATTGGAAAGAAAAAAACCGGAAAATATGCCCTCATTAGTGCTCAGGCATTAAGCACTTTCGGAAAATCCAGAAGCAGAATAAGATATACTCAGGCGTTTTATGGTATGAGAAGCAATAGAATTTTACTTAGATGGAGAGGTGACACCTATAATTTCAGACTGGAAATGAGAACTAAGGCCAATTATGGTGATGGCTTTTTTCTTAATTATGCTATTTCACAACTTTGGCACGATCCATTTATGGATAATAGTTTAGAACAATGACAAGATGAAAAAAGAACAGAAACTAAATATTACAATAAACCTGGAAGAAGCCAAATTGATATTCAAGGCACTGGGTAAAATGCCATTTGAGGAAGTATATGAACTTATAGGGCATTTAAATGAACAGGTAAATGAACAAGAGAGAAGTTCATCCAACACGAATGACGAAATTAATTTCAACTAAAGAATAGCCATCAGCAAATGGAGCAACCAAAATTTATAGATTATAAAAAAACTGATAATAAAGGCCTTGACTTTGATTTTCTGCGTGAGGAAGGCATTCATATTATTCAGAAATTAACAGGTGCTTTCTGGACTGATTATAATGAACATGATCCGGGTGTCACCATTTTAGAACAACTTTGTTATGCCCTCACAGAGATATCTTACCGAACCCAATTTGATATTAAAGACATACTTTATTCAGAGGATAAGTCGGATCAGTCATTTTTTAAACCTGACCAGGTGCTACCATGCAACGCGCTTACCATTAATGATTACCGTAAATTAATTTTCGACTCTGTATTTGAAATTAAAAACGTGTGGCTATTTCCTTTAGTAGCAAAAAACAGTGAGTTTAATGGCTTATATCGGATTTTATTAGATGTAGATGAGAGCATTAACAGCAAAAAAAACAAGCAAAAAGTATTAGCTAAAGCATTAAATGTATTTAATGAGAATCGCAATTTGTGCGAGGATATTGAGGAAATCAGTATTCTGGAGCCTATGGTGATTAACTTAATTGCAGATATTGACCTTACTGGAGAAGTAAGCCAGGAAAAAGTGATGGCGCAAATTCTCTATAAGGTAGATGAGTATTTATGCCCGGAAATTAAATTTTATTCACTGGAAGAATTAATTGAGCAAGGATATACATTAAATGAAATTTTCAATGGCCCATTACTGAAACACGGTTTTGTAAAAACAGATGAGCTACCGGCCAAAATAGATAAAATACTAATTTCGGAAGTCATGAAAATCATCATGCAGATAGATGGTGTTTCCAGTGTGAAAAATCTAAAATTAATAGCTGATGGAGAAGAGTATGACAACCAATTAAATGTGAATCCTTATCAATTACCAAAGCTCGAAGCTTTTGATTTAGATAATAAAGATCAAAATCAGATTAGTTTTTTTAAGAATGGGATCTCTAACAGAAATTTAAATAGAGATGAAGCAAATCGTCATTTAAATGAAATGAGATCTGCTAATAGACGTGTCTATAGGCTCTCGGAAGAGACTATAGAGGTACCAAAAGGAAATAAGCTCGACTTAAAAAATTATTACTCCATACAAAATCAATTTCCTAATATTTATGGTATTGGGGAAGACGGGATTCCTAACTCCCCAACTGAAAAAAGAAAAGGCCAGGCTAAGCAGCTGAAAGGATATCTCATGTTATTTGAACAAGTACTGGCAAATGCTCTGGCGCAACTTGATAATACTAAAGAGTTACTTTCAATTGGTGGCAGCTATTCAAAAAGCTATTATAGTCAACCCCTGCATTCAGTACCGCAATCAGAAAAACTGTTCAAAAATACTGAACAGCATGAAGTAGATTTATTCTCTCCCGGAAATGAAGAAATTCCAATTAATTATAAGCAAGGATTACCAAAAATCATGGAGATGGGGGAAGATAACCATGACAGAATACAAAGATTATTAGATTATTTATTGGCTTTGCACGGTGAAGAATTTGGCAACTCTTTAAAGCAGTTCAACTATTATTTTTCTGATTTTGAATTTAATAGGTTCTTAATAACTAATAAGACATATTTCTTACAGTTTTTACCCTTCATAAATAAAAATAGAACGAGAGGATTTAATTACAGGAAATCAGTTAATGAGATTGGTAATATCTCTGGTATAGAGGCGAAAATATCTGTATTGTTAGGCTTAAGCTCATTTATTTTAGATAAAGAACAAAAACACCTAATATATCAGAAAAAATCATTATTTGATCACTTTGATGCTTATCAACTTAAGTTGGTGAAAAATATGGAAAACCAGGACAAGGAAGGTCTTTTTAAATCTATTTCCGAGGATATTGTTAAGGAAAGATTTGAAATTGTTGATGATGAGGAAATTGACATTGAAGCTTTATCAAAAGAAAAAAAAGAGAAGATTTTAGAAAAATCAGTATTTAAAAATACAGGTATAGTTACAATAAAGCATTTACAAGATGGCTTAAATATCGAAAATTACAGAGTAGGAAGATTGAGCGAAAAAGTAAAATCAACATCAGTTGTTTTCTTTAGTAAAGAAACTGAAGAATGGGTTGAATTAGCTAAATATCTGGCTTCTGAAGAGGCTGAATTATCTGTAATGCTCCATCTTCACTTATTTAAAGAACTAAGTATAAAAAGTGAAGGAATACATGTAATGGAGCATATTTTACTACGCCCCGCTATAGATGAGAAAAAATTTGGAATCTATTTATTAGATCAGGATGGCAATAGAGCGCTCGCCTCTGACAAAAGTTTCTCTTATGATGAACGCATCAATATCATTGAAAAGCTAAAAGTGCATTTGAAGGATTTTGAAAACTATTCAGTTGAGATTACCAGCGATAAGGAATTTGAAATTCACTTATATATAAAGGAATTAGATTTAAAATTCATCAGTATCTATACCAATGAATCAGTTGAGGTCACACATGCCAACATGGAAAAAATTTACAACTTCTTAATTAATAAAAGAGATATTATAGCATTTGAAAAGAAAATAGGCTTTTTCATTAAGAATTCGGAAACTAGTAAAAGGATTCCTGAAAGTTTCTATTCTAACAGAATGAGTGCTTTTTTTCCTGATTGGACTGCACGTTTTGGCAACCCTGAATTTAAAGCTATTGCTGAAGAAGTGGTATTCAAACAACAGCCGGCCTCCGTTTCATTAACTACTAATTGGTTAGAAATAAAACAGATGCAGGAATTTGAACAAAAATATTTCAATTGGGCTCAATTAAAGGCAGATCAAGAAAATAACGATGCCTTTCAAAAATCAGTGGATGAATTGACTACATTCATCTTCCAGTTTTATAATATGGAGGCATAAAAGATGAAATGGCCGGTTTTCACAAAATTCAGAAACTAACATTTGATATTGAGGCATCTTCTGAAAATGCATCAAAAGAAGAGTTACAACTTATTGAAAGTATTATCAAAAGAAGGCTGCTAGCATCTATCGAAAAGGTGTTTGATGAGCAAGGAATTGATAAGCAAATACTTAAAATAGACAAGCTTGAGTTAGATCTGGGAACCATTGACATGTATCAATTGGATTCAGAATTAGAATTTAAGTTGAGAAAATCATTATCAGGTTCCTTAATTAAAATATTAGAAGCAAATCCAGACCAACTACAGAACTTTCAGGCCAGCATAGCACCTGAAGAAAACATAAAGTCTGATTGGTTGAGCCAATTTCTTAAAACTGGTATTATGCCCTGGTGGCAAGAAGAAAGTATGCCTTCAAAGGATTTTATTAAAAATGCTATCTTGGAATTATTTGAATCACATTCTGAGAAGCTCGTGAAATTAATAGAGTCAAATTTAAAATATCCTCAGTTTACTAAAAGGCTCATATCGTACAGTTCGGAACAATTCATAGTAGAAACAACCAGTTTTTATCCTGATTTAATGGGAAAGTGGATAGAAAACAGCTTATGGCTGCTTAAAGACCAATATAATTATACGCAACTGAGTTTTCAAAAGCTATGGAAATCCGTAGTTGAATCCTATCTAAAACATCCCACAAACTCAAGAAACAAAGCATTGTTAGTGGGCTTAGTAGTAAAAGAAATAACATTACTGATTGAGAAAAAAGAGTCATTATCAAAAGAGGAAGTGGTTATACTATTAAAATCCGGCACCTTCTATTTAAGCGTTGACAACACTCTTAAAAAAGAGATAGAATATCAGTTTCAAAAAAGCATTTTCAAAAGTAAAACATTTGGGATTTTATCGCCTTCATTTACTAAAGTGAGTGGTAAAAATATTTGGTTTCTTGATTCTTTACACTCTATTGAATCATTTATAACCCTACTACAAAATAAAGCATTCCGTTATCAAATTATTAGTAAATTAAGTGAAAGAGAGAGGCGAAATGCCATTATAAATTTACAGCCTTCATATTCAAAAATTTTACAGAACATATACTCATTCACTGATCTGCTTTTAACTGTTGAAAACATAAGTGCCACCAGAAGCACACAAATCAGGTTATTTACTGAGGATTTAATACTTAAAAACATAAACGCTAAAACCTGGGATATTAAAAATCAAACAGCCATTTTTCATTCTATTATCAGTTATATAGCAGAGTTGTCTGTTAAATTACCTAGAACAATCTTAAAGGAGATTAAACATACTAAACCTGAGAATTTTTTGAAAGCAGAATGGATAGATAGTATAACTCAACTTGAGGAAAATTTAAAGGCTAGTGAGCAAAAAGGAACTTCTAAGATAGGCCTCAAAAGCGAAGCTGAGCAAATTATTAAGTTTATACTAACAGGCCAAAATGTTGCAAAAATGACACCTAAAATATTTAAAGAGCAACTTTTAGCTACTATTCAATATTTATTGGGAGCAACTAAACCAAGTAATCTATATAAAGAAAGAGATGCCTACCAAAAGCAATTTTCCGCTCAAACCCAAGGTCTTTCTGCATTAGAAATTGCCCTAATAGTTGATAGAATTAAACAATTACCACTAAAGGAAATTGAAAAGAAACAGCTTTTAGAATTCACATTTAGGGATCATCCATTAGCTGAAATTATCATTCAAAAAAATAATGAAAGCTTAATAAAATGGTTTGAAAACACAAAGAATCTAGCTTTCCTTATTCAATATTTAGTTAAATTCAACAGGCTTCCACTTAATATTACCTTGGACCCACAGCTATTTTTAGTGGTTACAACACTTAAAAATCAATTTGAAATTACTGATATAGCCAAATCTCTGGATTTACCCGCATTAAGTGCATTAATTAATCATTTAGAAAAGGTAAAGGAAACTACATTTTCAACCACTCAAATGAAACAGTTGGCAGTAGTTGCAGATGTGGGTAATTTGACAAGCTCAGAGATTAAACTAAAGATAAAAGAGGTATATGAAAAACTTAAGCAACTCATAAAGTTTGAGGTTGAAATCTCCGATAAAAAAGTGGTAAATCAAGCACCCACAAAAAAACTTTCAGAGGAGTTGGAAAAATTAGCAGAAAGGGAATTGGACTCAGACCTTTATATTCAAAATGCCGGTGTCGTATTACTAGCTCCTTATCTCTCACAATTATTTAATAAACTGGAGCTATTAAATAAAGAAGGTTTATGGAAGAACGACAATTGCCAAATAAAAGCAGTAGAGCTCATTCACTTTTTAACTTTTGGAACGGATGAAATGATGGAGTATACCTGCATCTTAAATAAATTATTGGTTTCCATGCCAATTAGCCTTCCCTTAGAAACCGAAATTAGTTTAACTATAGAAGAAAAAACACTCTGTGAAAGTTTGCTAACTGCGGTAATTTCAAACTGGTCGGCACTCAAAAGTAGCTCTATAGACAATTTGAGAGGTTCCTTTTTAATTAGAGAAGGTAGGTTATCTAAACATGACGACAGATATGATTTGAAGGTAGAAGATAAAGGTTTTGATATACTGATAGACAAAGTGCCCTGGTCGTTTAAATTAGTTAAGTACAAATGGATGAAGAAACCCATTTTTGTTGATTGGAGATGAAATCAAACTAATAAGGATTTATTGATTAATTAAAAGGTAATACTTCAGGTCTACCAATTTGCATTTCTAAAAAGTCACCCGGATAATTATTAAATACACTTAAATCAATATTATTGGGATATCCTGAGGGACTATGGTAATAAGTAAAATTTATTTCTATAGTAGGGAATACAAAACTTTCGTTAAGAATTCTGGCTCCAAATCCAAATGAACTAAAAAGTTTACGATAGTTAAATTGCTGCTCATTGCTTAACCAGGTAAAGCTATTTCGATTATATAAGCTTAGCTTACATCCATAAAAATACCAGGGAGTAAAATAAACAGTCTCAAATGCCATATTGAATCTTTTTTCTCCCAATGGTCTCAAGGTTGAGTCATTTAAAAAGTTTTTATCAATAGGTAAAACATTTTCTGATCTTCTATTAACACCTGATAGATGATTCAAATAAATAAATTGCCTAAATGAGGATTTCCCATTGACTATTAATGGACTAAAGTAATTGAAATTGGCACTAAACACACCGTCTTCCCAATGCTGATTGTTTCTGAATGCACCAATAGCTGATGAAGCACTTAAATAGCCTATTTTATCAAAATATTCAGCATACCCCAATTTTAGCTGCCAATAGTTTCTATTATTAAACTCATTATTATCGAAAGCATAGGTAAAGGAAAGTAATTTTCCTTTTGGTACATCCTCTGTACGCCCAAAACCCCGAATTAATTTACTTTTTGAGTATGTTCTATTTACTAAGGATGCACTTACAAAATACAAATTACTATTCATGAAAAATCTATTAGTATCTTCATTAATCAGAGGTCTTTCGATAAAATTTGAACTGGCAAACCGGCTTTGAAATATTAAGTTGGTTCTTTCTTCCAACTGATAGGATCTACCCAGCCATATTGAAACCTCATTGGCAGTATAAGGAAGTGCTAGTCCAAAAACTGATATTGGTCTATGGAAATCTTCTACCCTTCTTAATGAAACACCTCCCCCATATTTTATCTCAGGAGTAAAGAAGTTTCTCATTAGATTCATACTGATTTGTTTTCTAAAATAAGTATCCTCATATAAGAAAGTGCCCTGAACAAAAGTACCCCAAAAATTCGGCACTCTGTATTGCAAACCATATCCGTGTTTGGGAACCTCATGCTCATTAAAATAATAGCTTACCTGAAAATCTCTGGTAGTACCTAATATATTTCGATCATAAATATCAAAGCTAAAATTGTTTACTTTATTATAGTTAAATGAAGCTCCCAAGGATATAACATCTTGTGTAACTACTTCAACATCTACTATATCAGGGTCGTTAATCCGTGGTTTCAAATAAATTTTAGCATCTCTAATGGAGGATAATTGTCTTAAAATTCTTTCATTATCTGCTAAAGTGTAAGGATCTACTTCATCTCCACTTTGAAATAGTATGTTTTGTTTCAAAATTTTAGTTTGGGTATTTACGTGTACTTTGTTTAGTGCCTTCCCATACCATGTATTTAATACTCTACTAGTATCCTGCACCGATCCTTCCAAAACCGGAACCTTATTTAATGTAATATTTCCTATTATCTTACCCTCAAATGGAATAAAGGCATCTTCTGCCCTGGTTATTGGTTTAAGGTCAGTTACATTTTCAGAGGAACTTTTAAATAATAGAGAGAAAAGAACTCGGGTTATTTTAGTATTCGCTGCTCTACTTTCTAATGAGTCGTAAAATTTCTCGGATTTAAAATAAGGGCTTTTCTTTAATGTGTATTTGGAATTTTGGGGTAAAAAAATAACAGTGTCATCTTCAGGTAAATAAAAAGTATCTTTTAAAATTAAGACAAATCCTGAATTAACATGAACTGAATCTAATTTGACGGATTTATCTTGTTTTTGAGCAACTATTTGAGATGTAGAACAGCTCAACAATAGTATGATCAATGAATGTAGATAATGCCTATAATATGTGAAAAGAGTATTTGACATCTGCTGAGCAATATTATGGAATATTTCTCAATAGAAGTTATATAAATATTACAATTTATATCAAATATCCATTCAGAATTCCAATTGCAACAGTGTATATATGTAAATTACAATTTTTTTGAGTAGCGAGGTGAGTGACTTCTTTTAAGGACAGTTTATTAACCAGCCCAATCACCAGATTGGAGTACAATTCCACTACTGTTGTAATAGGTATAAGTACCACTAGTGCCCGATCCATCCCATGTATACGATGCGTTGGCAATATTATCAATAAATACGTCAACAGCACCTGATTTATCGTTTTCTACTTGAATTTCAATTTTTCTTCCAGCATTAATCAGAATTATGTTAAATTCGTTCGAAGATGATTCAATCCATTCATAGTCTAATTGAATTTGAGAAGATCCATTAAGGCCATAGTCTAATAAAAACCCATTTCTTAACTCGTTTACACTTTCTCTTCCCTCTAAAGATTTTTTTAACCCGTCACCATAGTCAAAATAAATTTCAAATCTGTATGCTCCTTCAGCTTCACTGATCTGGTAAGCCGTATTAACAAATTGAGAGCCATTATTAAATGTCCATGAATAAACTGTGGTATTGTCGTTTTGAAAAGAGCTGCCTGCAACGGGGTTTTGACTCACCTCTGCGTCTTCAGGCACAATAAAATAACTTCCATATGAGGTAATTGCATTGGCTGATCTTAAAATATCTACAATTTCCTTTGCTCTTTGATTGCTAGAAGCACTTAAAGGACCAGGAACAATCACAGGAGGGTTTTGGGCATTAAAAGTCAAGGCAATTACAGGAGCAGTAGTTTTAGGGGTCTCCACTTCATCATCTGATCCACAAGCCATGAATGTAAGAGCTAATACACTAACCATCATTAGCTTTACTATCTGGGATTTATACATATTAGGTACTATAAATTTCAACAAATCTAATTAATTCAATGAATTATAAAATTATTTACTATTATTTTTTTAACATTTATTTGATCGAAAATTAAGAAAAAAAGATATTTTATAAAAATAATTACATTTTAAGATTTATAAAAGCAACACCTAAATTTCATTTCAATCCACATTAATTAATAAAATTAAACTCCTTATAATGGCTATTTTTTTATTTTAATTAACGATTACAAATGGTTTTAAATTCACAATAAACACAATTTTCTAATTTATCAGTTTGATCAAAAGACTGGTCACTCTGAAAAATTTCTATCAGTACTTTCTTCAAACCCTGCTCAAAATCAGTCATCAAAGGTATAGCATTATTTAGCTCCTCTTTACCCATTTTAAGCTTTTCGGAAAAATCTGTCTGAAATATACCTCTCCCAAAATACAGTCCGGGAATTAGTGCATGATTCTCAGCAAGGGGGTTATGCTTCCAATACATGTAGGAATACATTAAAGTTTGCATAGCGGCACCATTTCTATTTTTATGATCGCGATCAAACAAACTTAAGATATCAGGAAATTTTACTTTATCGCCTCCTGATTTATAATCTATTACCCTAATGCTATCTCCTAATTTATCTAAGCGATCAATAGAACCTCCTAAAAATACCATTCTATCATTTTCTAAACTTAACCCCACCTGATATTCACCTTCAACTTCAGTAATTGTAATTGGAGCAATTTTAGCATCATACTCTAAGATTTGGTCTACCATCCGCTTTACCACATCCCGAATGATAATATTACGACCTTCGAATATAAACTCCTCACCTTCTTTTCCATATAGTTGATGAAACTCCGATTTAACAAGAGCAATCACATTGCCCTTCAATTGAAGTATTTTTTGTTCGTCAAGTAATTGGCCCAGTAATGGTTTATAAATTTCTTCCATTACATGGTGTAAAATATTACCAAAATCAGCCGCATCAAGGTCATCACTTACTTCCTCTTTCTCTTTTAACCCGGCCACATATCGAAAGTAAAATTGAAGCCTGCAATTCAGGTAAGTTTTTAAAGCCGTAGCAGACAATTTCCTCCTTTTAGGTATAGAATACTGATTTAAAATCTCTTTTATTTCATCATTTTTCTTTACTTCAATAGGCATTACCTCTGCTGATTGCGGATTCTGGTTTAAAAGTTGCCTTTGCAGCTTATTGGTTTTCACTCCCAATTCGTACTGTAATTGTAAAAGGTATCGACTTGGTTCTCCTCCCTTGGCACCTGTGGTATCACTATTATACATTAAATGTACAGTTTTGCTCCGTTGCAATAATCTGTAAAATAAGTAGGCATAAATGGCATCTCTTTGTTCCAAAGTGGGTAAACCATAGGCTTTTCTGATGTTATAAGGAATAAAAGATTGACTGGTGGCACCTCCGGGGAAATTATCTTCGCTCATGCTCAAAAAGTATACATGTTCGAAGTCGAGATTTCGAGATTCCAATACACCCATAATTTGTAAGCCTTCTAATGGTTCACCGCTAAAAGGCACTCTTAAGGACTGAATAATTCTGTTGAAGAGCCTGATAAATGCATTGATATCAAGTGAAAGTTGAAAAGCTATCACAATTTGTTCTAGCTGCTGGATATTTTGAAAGATAGCAGCAATAAATTCTTGCTCAGTAGCTTCCATTTTTTCCTCATGCACATATTGTAAGATCGATTTGAGATAGCTAAAATAATTTATCTCAGCATTCCTCAATATTAACTGTAAAAATTCATGAGGTTGATCATCTAAATCCTTAACATTCACCCTTATGATGTTGTGACTTTCTATTTTTTCAATATAAGCTTTTGCAGACTCGTCCAAGATATTAGCCACAAAGGGATGCTTCAACACCTTCAATAAATCCCTGTGGTTAAAATTAATTAAATCCTTTTCTACTCTGGAATTTTTTTGCAAGTGCAAACAGGTATTCATCAACTGGTAAATGGCCGCATATTTAAGCGGATATCCCATCGTTACATTAATTTTCTTCACTTTTTCCGGTAATGCATACAGCACTGGAAATAACAAGCTCTCATCTCCTAAAATAATAGCTGTCTTCTCAGGTTCGTTCAATTCCTGCAATTGTAATAATTGACCTAAGAACTTTGCCTGCGCTATATTCCCCTTTACCTCTGTTATTTTGATTTCTGGTGTTTCCTCAATAATTTTATTTGGTTGAGTTTCAGGGAATGTGTTGGACAGAATATTACTTTTGGCATATTCACGAAAAAAATTGCCTGCTTCCTGGGTAGTTTGGTCAGGAGCAGCATAATACGCGTCTAAATCCCAGAATAATTTAGCTTTATTTTTTACAGCTTCCTTAATAATAACTTCCTCTGTTTTGGTGAGGGCATTAAAGCCTGCGAATATAATGTTACCAGTTATGGTTTGCTCCCCTCTCAATAGTTTTTCCGCATAATCTCTGTAAAGCATGCCATTGTATGCTTGATTCTGCTCATAAAGCTGAGCTTTGAAGTCCTTATAAACAGGGAGTAGAACATCCCAGTTTCTACTAAATTTATCTTGTGCATCTTTAGGTTTTGCCTCAAAGCTTTTCCAAAATCTTTCAATTAATTGGATTTGTTCCGGTGACAGAAAGTCTGTATTTGCTAATTTTTTCCACTCCGAAAGGTTGGCGAACAATGGTCTTGCATCAGCCATATAATGATCTACGTCATTAAAATCCTTTACTAAGAGATCACCCCAAAAATAGAATTGCTCAAAATTCTCTTTAAAAGGAGAATGCTTCTGAAAAATCTTATGCAGAGTAAAAACCAAACTCAGTTGATCTGGCACGGAATAATCACTCTGCTGTCGTACAAAATCTTCTATAGACATCACTTCCGGTGTCCAGATGGGTCGATCAATTAACTTTCTCAATGCCCTGTTAAAAAATAATCCGGCTCTTCTATTAGGGAAAATAATCTTCCAGTCAGCTATTTCCGCACCTAACTCAGCATATAATTGCTGAGCGATATCGTCTAAAAATGTTTGTTGCGTTTTTTGATGCATAAAATGCTTTTCATTTGGCCTGAAGCCATTCTTGTTTTAATAATTCATTCTTTAATAAGAAGGTTAAATTGTTTTTTAACCCTAAAATCGTCAAGTTACTTCTTTAATCTCCAGTGGATCCAGGTAAGCAATAAATGCGCTGACTTTGAGGTACCCCATTTTCTGAAGGCTATTTCTATAAAATTTCACCTGCTTTTCATATTTTTTATCCCTAATTCCTGTTTTAAAATCTAATATTTTAGCTTCCTCACCGTTAATTAGAACTCTATCGAGCCTTATTAATTCTCCATCCGGCAAAAGAACCGGTACTTCAGTTTTTACCTGCCACGAGGTATCAAACCATGGTAATAAAGGACTGCCTACTTTTAAATTACCTTCCACTAAATATTTTAATTTCTGAAAATCATCAGGCATTAATTTATTTTCTGCCTTTAATTTACTGAATAGCTCCGGTAACTGCTTTAAATCTTTGAGTCGTGCAAACACATCATGTACGAAAATCCCGAGATCTACTTTTGATAAAGTATCATTAGTACCAGACAGTGTAGTAGTTTGCTTAATCTGAAGTTTTTCTTGCCAATTATGACTTTCATAATAATTTAAATCAACAGTTTCCAGCTTTTCGTTTAAATCATCTTTCTCACCTTCCTCAGCTATGAATGAAAAGTCAGATATGTCACCTATTCTCAATTCTTGTTTATCATCATTCCAAAATTCCGATTGTTTACCATAATTTTTTAAGATAGAAGATATATAATTATCCTTATTACTTGCTGCCGTATTAATAATTAGTGCATCCCCAGCTCTAGTTAAGGCTACGTACAACATGTTGAGACTATCCATGAATGACTTTACTTCTTCTTCCCAATAGTGTGTATTAAAATTAGAATCTACCAAGGCAGCAGAGTGTTTTATTGGCACATAAGGTATGTCTTCAAAGGGTGTAGCCTTAGTCTCAACCCACAAGGTAGGTGCCATGGAGGCTGCGGGAGTAATAGACCAATCCAATAAAGGAATAAAACAGACCTTAAACTCAAGTCCCTTTGCTTTATGGATAGTCATCATGCGAGCAGCATTCTCACCAGCTTGGAGTTTTATTACATAGGTTTCATGGTTCTGATCCCACCACTCCATAAAATCCGGTATACCTCCCTTGTTACCAAAATCTAACAACACATCCTGAAAAGCTGATAAATAGGCTTTCTCTTCCTTTATATTTTTAAGTTGGAATAACTGTATAAGTCTTTCACTCATCTCCAACAAATTCAGGCTCAGTAACTGTTTCTGTTGTGTAATAAAATCATCAGGTAAAAAATTATCTCCTTCTGACACCTTTACAATGTCATGTGTATTATTATCTTCAGCATTGATGATTTTCTGATAATAAAATTTCATTTGTGCCTTAGCTATTGTATCATCTGTATAAAGAAACTCAAAACAATTGAGTAAAAAATTAACAATATGAGCCGAGGATAACCTGAGCGTTTCATCTGAAATGATATTGTAATGATATTGTAGGGCTTTTTTAGGATTATCAGTTTTGTATTTTTCTAAAAATTCCTGTAGTTCAATACCATCTTTCTTGGTTCGGATTAGAATGCCTACTTGATTTAATTTAACCCCATAATCCTGAAGGGTTTCTAAGTCAGAGACAAATTTAGCAAGTGAAAAATCTCGCCAGCTGATTTTCTCACCTTCTTCATCTTCATCGTCTTCTATAAATTGTAATGAAACAAATCCATTAAAAGGATAAACACTTTGCTTTTGCTGAATCACATCTTTATAAGCTAAAGTTAAATCATTTAATAATAGTTGAAAATCTTCATCAAAGGGATGAGATTTTCTATTTATGGCATACTGCTGAATTATTTTTGGAAGCTGAGCAAATAAATCGTTATTAAAATCAATAACATTAGGTTTACTTCTGTAATTATGGTCTAATGATTTTTCCTGATAGAAATGAGAAGGTATATCTTCCTCTAAGCCTTTCAAAAGCAGCCTCCAATCCCCTCCTCGCCATCTATATATTGACTGCTTTACATCACCTACTACCAAGTTTTCATTTCCATCAGCTAAGGAGTTTTCTATGAGTGGCTTGAAATTTTGCCATTGCAAGGTAGAGGTATCCTGAAACTCATCCATTAAAAAGTGTTCATAAAAGCTGCCCATCTTCTCATATACAAATGGGCTTTCAGCAGGATCTGTTCCGATAATATCGTTAAGGAATTGGGTAGTATCCGATAAAAACTGTATACCTTCTTCCGTTTTATATTCCTGCAATTTTTGATTAAAGTGCCATGTTATTCCTAAGAGATAAATATTCTTAATTATCTCACGGGCAGAAGTGTAGACCTTAATATTTTCTTCTTTATAGTTAATCACTTGTTGAAAATAATCTAATAAGCCATCATGAGCCACCTGAAGAATTTCTTCACGCTTTTCTGATTTTTTTGATGCTAATTTTTGCCCTTCACTTTCAAGAACATCCAAAACTCTGGCGCCAACATCATAATTTTTTGTATGACTTTGTATTTTATTAAATAGATTAGGAGCAGAAGTGGCACCATAACTGAAATCGAGCAAGGTAAGTCCTTTACTTTCAATCAAATGAATAGCTTTCTTACCTATCTCATCTAAATCATTTTCATATCGATTTAAGATTTTAAATAATTTGGATTTATAATTCTTAAGCTTGCTATAATCATTTATGGCTAATTGAAGAGCTTGTTCTTTTACTTTAAAATCGTCCTTCATTAACTCAGAAGTAAAGCCTAATATGTCCTTGCGAATATCCCATCTGCCTTTTTGCTCAAGTTTATCAATAGAAAACTCCAAAATCCAATCTCTTAGCGCTTGATTTGTGCTTAGGTCCTCCATCAATAAATCAACAACTGCATTTCTGACTTCGTCTGTTTTTAATAATAATTCTCCATCGCCTTGTAAGCTTAATTCTCTGGCAAATGAACGCATTACATTTTGAAAGAAACGGTCAATCGTTTGAACTGAAAAACGGCTATAATTATGTAAGATTGAAGTTAATAGAGACTGACAGGATTTTTGAAAAGTAGTGGAATCAAGATTTAATAATTTTATTAATTGAGACCCCATCCCGTCATTTATGCCATTTGAAAAAAGGAATAAATTTCGAATAATCCTATCTTTCATTTCCTGCGTAGCTTTATTGGTAAAAGTTACCGCTAAAGACTTTTTGTATTGATCAGGTTTTTGAAGAGCTAGTTTGAGATATTCTCTGGTAAGTGTAAAGGTTTTGCCAGAACCGGCAGAAGATTTGTAAACAGTAAAGAGTTCATTTCCCATGTAGGGAAATTAGCAGATAGTAGGTTGAATAAAAAATTAAATCAATATTAAATAATGTGATAGAGAATCACCCCTAGTGCCAAAATACATTGAACACCAATAACCACATTTGATATGATATTTTCAATCGGTTGATTAATTGAGAATAAATCAAGATAGGATTTTCTAATTTTTAGAATAATTGCTTCAGCCATATTATTATATTACGAAACAAATATAATATCATACATCAGACAAAAAATATATTTTAAGGTATTTCTTTACAAATACTTGCTTATATTATACTAGTTATATTTTTATTAATATTTAAATGGTATTTTAATTACATTTAATAAATAAAACTTACATCTCCTCTATTCCAGTCACTCCACCAGATACTATAAATTTCATTGCATCAGTACCATTTACATCCCATGGCTGTACTAGTTCACTAGATACAATAATAATATTACCCGAAAAGTTGTAGGAATGCGGTAAGTAAACAGAACAAAAACCAGTCATTTTTAAATCTGAAAGGTCTTCTTGAGTGATAAACCCAGGCTTCATAATTTTACCTGCAGTATCAAATTGAACCATTACCGGCTTATTAAACTTCCTTTTATCACCTACAAAGGCTCCTATTAAATCCTTTATGGAATTATATATCAAACTCAAAAGTGGTATTCTATTGATAAACTGATCGAAAAGATCAATAAATGGCTTAAGAAAATAGGTGGAAGCTAGATAACCAATTAGAATAACACTTACAATGAGAATAACTACACCAAGTCCTGGAATATTAAAGGGTAGTAATCCATCGAGCCAATTAAAAACAGCTTGTATTACCATTACAGTAAAGGCTATAGGGGCTACAAAAATGATCCCTTTAAAGAAATAGCCTACTATTTTATTAATAAAAATTTTTTTCATAATCCATTATAATAATCCTCAATATGCTACATAAACGAAAAAAGCCTTGATGGTATATCCATCAAGGCTTTCAATATTTTAATAATATAACTCAATTAAATAGATATACCCATGAATGACATAAATGCAATTCCCATTAAACCTGTGATAAGCATGGTAATACCCAGGCCTTTTAATCCATCAGGAACATTTGAATATTTCAATCTTTCTCTGATTGCTGCTAATGCTATAATAGCCAAAAACCAACCTATTCCTGAAGAGAATCCGTAAACAGCTGATTCTGCCAGGTTATATTCTCTTTGGGCCATAAATAACGATGAACCCAAGATAGCACAGTTTACAGCAATTAGTGGTAAGAAGATACCTAAAGAACCGTATAATGAGGGTGAAAATTTCTCAATAACCATTTCTACTAATTGCACCATAGAAGCAATTACTGCAATAAACATGATAAAGCTTAAAAAGCTTAAATCAACTTCAGCCATAGATGCGCTTATCCATGACAGAGCTCCCTCATTTAAAATATATTCTTGCAATAACCAGTTTACAGGAACTGTAATGGTTAATACAAATATAACAGCTAAACCTAAACCAAAGGCCGTGCTTACTTTTTTCGATACCGCTAAGAAAGAACACATTCCTAAAAAATAGGCGAAAACCATGTTCTCAATAAAAATTGCCTTTATTCCTAAATTAACTAAATCCATTTCTAAAATTTTTTAGCGATTAATTTTCTACGTAACCTGTTTTATTTCTTTGAACCCAAATGATAATTCCGAGTACGAAGAATGCACCAACTGGTGTAACCATAATTCCATTGGCTTGATAATCCATTCCTACCCATCCATCAGCCGAGAAACCAATAGCTTCAAATACCTTAAATCCGAATATTGCACCTGATCCAAATAACTCTCTAAAGAAAGCTACTGCTAAAATAACCCAGGCATAACCTAAACCACTTCCCAGACCATCTAATATGGAGTCGTAAGGTTTATTGCCGGAAGCAAAGGCCTCTAACCTACCCATGATGATACAATTTGTAATAATCAACCCTACAAATACACTAAGCTCTTTGTACATGTCAAAAGCGAAAGCCTTTAATACTTCATTTACTAAAGTTACCAAAGTAGCAATTACGGCTAATTGAACAATAATTCTTACCCTGCCAGGAATTAACTTTCTCATAGCCGATATAGAAAGATTGGAAAATACAATCACAAAAATTACTGCGATCGACATTACCATGGTAGGTTTCATCTGGGTAGTAACAGCTAATGCTGAACATATACCCAATACCTGTATGGTAATAGGATTATCATCATTCAAAGGATCTGATACTAAATTCTTTCTTCTTTTGGAAAGTAGTGGTTCAGATTCCTTTTTTGCTGGTTTATCTAAAGTTTCTGTACTCATAATTAATCAAAAATTATAGAGTGGCTGTTGCACTCTGCTTTTTAAAATATGACTTATAATACTCAAAGTAATTTTTCAACATATCGTTTACTCCATTACCTGTTATAGTTGCACCCGACATTCCATCGATGTGGTGCTCATCAAGCTTACTTTCAGGATTGTTCTCTCCTTTTAACATTTTCACAGAGACTAACTCGTCCTGATCATTGTAAAGCTTTTTGCCTTTGTATCTATTTTGAACTTCATTTTCAGTAATCCTTGCACCTAAACCCGGAGTTTCTCCAGCGTGGGCCAAAACAGCACCTTGTATTAGTTCACCTGTTGGATCAAGTGCGATGAAACCCCAAATATTATCCCATAAGCCATTACCATAAACAGGCAATATGAAAGATTGAATTTCGGAACCGCCATCTTTACCTAAATATTTAAACACAGGGTATAGTCTTTCCTTAGGTGTTTTCTTAAATTGTCTCTCGATTTCAACATCTTCAGCAACAATTTGCTTTCCTTCAGCATCCTTTTCAACAAGGTTACCTTCGTAATCTACCACTTCTGATTGAATAACCTTATCATAAAGAGCAATTACATCTTCACTTCCATCGAGAATCATTACAGCACCTAAAATCTGCTTTTTCGTATCCAACTCTACAGATTTCTTCTGAATTGGAGCTAATCCTTCAGATGTAGCTGCCAATAATCCGCCTAATACTATTGTGAGTATAACGGAAAATAATATTACATAATAATTAGACTGTCGCACGTTTTAACCTCCTCTTTTTATTAGATTCAACAACATAATGATCAATTAATGGCGCAAATACGTTCATTAATAATATGGCTAGCATGATACCTTCTGGATATGC
>JBBSPJ010000014.1:0-26196 GCA_038258905.1 Cytophagales bacterium | reverse complement strand
TGTAGGGATCAAATTGGGATTGCTTTCTATATCGACCCTGTTAAAATGCCTTTTTAAGAAGATTTTAGCAGCGTTGAGAAGATCCTGGTTATCATCTATAATCAATAAGGTGCCTGCTTTTTGCTCAGTCATTTTGTAAAATAATTATACTGTGTTTTTGGAAACCACTGCTATATTAAATAGATATAGTCAAAAGCTATACCGTTTTGATAAATTTAATATAATTAAACCTCGAAAATTTTAGAAAAGGCTGTTTAATCAATTTAAGTACTCTTTTTTTGAAACATACCATTTTCCGCAATCTAACTTAGATGTCCGATATCGGACGTTTTCGATCAGCAATGGACGGGCGGTTATTTAGTAGGATGAGGTTAATATAGTGAAAAGTAAAATTAAATTTCAGTTTATGGAACTCCAGCCAAAGGTATTAACTCCAGCCCAGCCAAAGGCTGGCAGGCTACCCAGACCCCCGCCAGTTGGCGGGCGCCACCCTTCTCTTCCAAAAAAGAGAAGGGAATACTTTGGGCAGCCTTTATCATTTTAAGAATCATTGTACTATTAAAATTATAGAAGAGTATTGATCCTTATGAGGGCTCCTCCCCTCTATTCTCGGAAGAGAGGGGAAAGATTTGTCGAAGACGAATCAGGGGTGAGTTATGAAAAGGGGAGAAATAAGTACAAATAAAAGGTGTTTCAACGGTGAATGATGCGAAGCCTCTGATTTAACCCATCCTGTTTCCGACCCTACACCGATCACAAGTGTGTCTATCTCTAAAAATTGTGAAAGAATAGGGAATATTGCCTAAACATTCTATAGATCCTACAAAATGATTTGTTTAATTGCTAAGAAATGATACTTTAGTATTTTAATATAGATAATATTTTGGCTCAGAAAAGAACAATTTTATTAGCAAGAGAATTACGAAAAGCTTCTACAGAAGCAGAGAATATACTATGGAAATACTTGAGGGGTAGAAAATTTAATCGACTTAAATTTTTAAGACAACATCCAATTGTTTATGGTGGAAATACTACAAAGGAAGAATTTTTTATAGCTGATTTTTATTGTCATCAAAAAGGACTGGTGATAGAATTAGATGGAGGTATTCATAAGGGGCAAAAACAATATGATGAAGGAAGAGATCAAATTTTAAATGAAATGGGTATTCAAGTGCTAAGAATGAAAAATGATATTCTGGGAAATCCTGATCAAGCTTTAAAAACTATTAATGAATTTATAGTTTTAAATGGTTTGTAGGTGCTTTTTGAGGGTTGAAGGAGTCTTCCAAGGAATCCAATGCACTATAGACAACAGATTATTGCTGGCTTTCGGTGGCATTAACTCATCCCGACCCACCTCCGGTGCGCCACCCTTCTCTTTTTTTGAAGAGAAGGGAATATTGTGGTCGATTTTTATTATTTAATAATCATTGTACCTAGTAAATTCAAGAGAAAAATTTATCGTAGATAAATTAGGAGCCTGTCAGCCTTTGGCTGGGTGAGTTAATCAAAAGCCATTGGATAGGTACTGGTTTCTATACTCTAAATATTTCATTATGTCCAATATTTTCTAAAAACTGGACATATCCCCATTTTCTGTCCAGTTTTTGGTGCTAACTAGCTGTTATTTCCAATAATTTGAAAAATAGGCACGGAAAATTGATTCCAGCGAGCCATATTTATATTTTAACAATTATAAAAACGTGTTTTATAAAAGTACAATTGAAATACGACCCTACATACCCTCCGATCAAGCGGCAGTTCTTGAACTGTTTGATGCCAATACACCCCTCTATTTCGATAAAACGGAAAGGAAGGGTTTAATTGATTACCTGGAAAACGAAAGGGAAGATTACTTTGTAGTGGAAGAAGATGAGAAGCTTATGGGTGCCGGAGGCATTAATTATGAACTACAAACCAAAACAGCTGTAATATCCTGGGACATTATAAAGCCCAGCGAACACGGAAAGGGGATAGGAAGAAAATTAACTGAACATAGAATTCAGCATATCAATACTAAGCAAGAAATTGATAAGATTGTGGTAAGAACCTCTCAACATACGTACAAGTTTTATGAGAAGATGGGCTTCAAGCTCCTAAAAGTAGAGAAAGATTATTGGGCAGACGGATTTGATTTATACTATATGGAACAGGCGAATGAGAGGGCTTAGTCTCTGATTCTTTTCGCATTGGTAAAGCGTTGTCATTAATAAAAACACAAATTTTCATGGTAATTGTGGAAGGTAATGGGGATATAGAGTGAAAGTGAGCTTTCTTTTGATCCGGCGGAAGCCATAACAACAGACATTCCTACACTTTTTATTACCGGTACTTTTGATTGCCGCACTCCCATACAACAGGTGGAGGAAACCAGGAAAGAATTTAGTAATTCCATACATGTTAAAGTAGGAAATGCAGGCCACGAGCAGGCCATGTGGCATCGAGCAACTTTCAATGAAACGATTCCAGCTTTTCTTCTCGGCAAGGAAATAAGCATTGAGAATCCTAGCTATGCTAAGCTAAAATTCCTGCCGCTTGAGGGTGAAGCAACTGGGCATCCTTCCTGGAGGTAACAGGTTTATAGAATGTGAAAACGATAGTGAATTCGGGATATTTGATTCGATTACCTTAAAAATGAGAATATGCGCTTTTGAATCGAGTTTTGCTGTTTGGCCGAGCCTAAAATGACAGAACTCCACAATCCAACCCCGTCAGATTACCTCTTCTATTTTTCATTAAACTTTTCAAGTAATAGCATTATTCTTCAGATGATTTTAATAATTAATTTGCTATATTTAGGCAGTGAGTTCACCGGTAAACATAACCTATAGATATTTAAATTTCATTTTCCCTATAAATTAGGGACTGCTGTGGTTAATGGGAAAATATAGCTACTATAGCAATGCAGTGATTTAAATAGGGATTTGAGGATAGAGACAAGTTTTATATCCTTATTTTAAGGTTAACAAATATTACAAATATTCAATTAAAAAAACACCCATTATGAAAAAAATTCAATTCCTAAGTCTTCTAATGATTCTATTGCACGCCACCACCTATGGGCAACAAAATTGTGATGAATTACAATCCGAATTAAAGAACAAAGAAGAAATTATAGCCGGACAGAAAGTGAATATTTCAAAGTTGGAAAATGAAATCAGCTACTATAAAGAAGCTTTAAATTTATTGAATAGCAAAATTGCTATTGAACAAGACGATTTTATTTTAAGGATAAATTCAGTCACTGGCAAAAGTGATAATGGAATTGTTATTATTGAAGGATTAGTGGAGAATAAGGGTATTTTAAGAGCTTTTCGCCCTCAAAGTTATAAGACGTTAATATATGATGCAAAGGGCAATAACTATAAAGCTTCTGAAATTAAATTCGGTAATCTTGATAATCTTCAAGAGTTTCAAAAAAACCTGCCCATAAAATTTTCAATAGTCTTCAATAAAATTGGGGAAGAAATGCCGGTAATAAGGAATCTCACTTTAGTAGTTGCAAATCGCACTGGCTCAGAATATCAAAATATGATTTTTAAAAATCTTCCTGTGAGTTGGGAATAGATAACATTTTCTATCAATACAAATAGACATTAGCTATTACTTACTGGTAATTCAAAAGTTGAAGCCATTTACAAGCTATCTGGAAGAGTATGTAGAAAAATTAGCATTAATGGTAGCGCAGGATACTGCATTGAGTGCCAAAATTAGGGATTTTAAATCCCTGGTAATTCAAGTGATGAATAAACTTGAAGAAAATCCAGCTACTTTCTCCGTCAAAAATCCATTGAACAAAGAAGATATGACACTTAAAATAGGTGCTTTCGGGCTGGCACTCATTCTTCGGCTTGATATTGACGATAGCAATGACATTCCTGCGATACCAAGATTATTTTATACAATTGCTCAAGGCGATTACTCCATGTCAACCTGGTTTGCGCAGAAGAGGATGGTATTTGGACTGGCTCTTCCCGGAAACGGGATCAATCAACAATTAGCTTCAGGAGCTATCAAAGCAAGGCGGACTAAAATTGAAGCTGAAGCAGCAAAGAGTTTGTTTGGAAATGTAGTTAACTTTTCATTTTCAGCGGTAAAAGATTATTGGATTGAGAATGAGCTTTCTTTTGATCCTACAGAAGCCATAATAACAGACATTCCCACACTTTTTATTACCGGTACTTTAGATTGTCGTACCCCAATACAACAGGTGGAAGAAACCAGAAAAAGCTATACCAATTCCAAACATATTAAAGTAGAAAATGCAGGTCATTAACAGGCTATGTGGCACAGAGATACTTTTAATTTTTTATTAAAGCCCTTAATAAGCGGTTGTGACGTTTGTCGTGACCCACAGTCTTCAGGAAGCTTTCAACTAACTGAAAATGAAATTTACTTAATCCCCTATACTGATTATGTTGATTTGAGGTATGAAAATGAGGAGGGTGCTATTACAGTGGGTAGCACACAACCCAAAATTATAGAAAATTTCACCCGTGGGAAGAAAGCTGTGAATACAGCGAACATCAAGAGGTCAGTAGTTTTTTAGGTTTTATAACAATTGATGCTGCTGTTCGACCAAGAGTTGTGAAATATGAAAAGGCTAATTTTGTATTAACTCATTATTTCCCTGACTCCCAAGAGTCATTAGGAATTACTTCCGGTTTGGACGGTCCAGAATATACATCTGATTTTCTCCTTCTTAGGTTTTGACTTCAAAAATGTTTTAGTGGTTGAAAATTCGAACGAAGAATCTAAAACGGAGCTAATCGTTTATTCCACAGAAAAAGGAATAGAATTAATAGCTTACAGAAATGGAAATTATTTAAAGCTGGTTCAGTAAAAAAACATTTTATAAGTTAAAAGATTGATTCAGTTCCCACCATCCTTTGCATCCATTCTTTAATTTTATTGGAACCCTCCCCACCCCAACCCTCCCCAAATCCCCTCCCGTCCGCCAGCGGACGTTTGCGTGCTTTATTGAACGCATATCCATCCAGAATAACCCTTTTAAACACCAATAGACCCACTTTAGGTATACTTGGCATAGTGTTGGTAAATGTCTATCTCGAATTATTACCTAAGTTAAATGGATAAGAAAATTGTACAAAAAAGGTGGACAGCTAAAAAGCTTTTGATGATAGGTGCCGGGGTGCTAGTATTGAGCTTAATTGTTTATCAATTGCTTTTTGCAGATACACGCTCTACCTTAAATGTAAACAAAGATAGATTGAGCATTGGCACAGTGAAGAAGGGGGAGTTCAAAGATTTTATACCGGTAACCGGGAATGTAGAGCCGGGTGAAACCTTTTACCTAGATGCCATTGAGGGCGGGATTATTGCGGAAATAGTGCGGGAGTCCGGTGCCATAGTGAAAAAAGGCGATACCATCTTAAGCTTAACCAATTCCAATCTGCAGCTGGAAGTAATGCAGCGTGAAACGCAATTATACGAGCAAATCAATAATTTAAGGCAGACCCGCCTACTCCTCGACCAGAATGATTTGAGTCAGCAGGCGCAGCTGGCAGAAATTGACTACCAATTGAACTTGTTAAAGCCTCAATATATTCGATTTAAAGGGCTTTTTGAGCAAAAGTTGATCTCGGAAAGAGAATTTGAAGAGGTGAGAGAAAATTATGATTACAATGTAAAGCGTAAGCAATTGACCTACAGAAGCTACAAAAATGATTCCGTAGCACGTGTTTTTCAACTCAGGCAGTTGAGCAATTCAGAAGGCAGAATGCAGAGAAGTCTGGATGCGGTAGGCAATATTTTGAATAACTTAACGCTACGGGCCTCTCGTGATGGTCAGCTGGCTACTCCGCAGTTAGAGGTGGGGCAGTCGGTGGTTTCCGGTCAGCGCCTGGGCCAAATAGACATCATGAATAATTATAAGATTAGAGTTGGAATAGATGAACTCTACTTACCAAGAGTAGATGTGGGACAAAAAGGTAGTTTTACTTTCTCAGGAGGTGAATATCATCTGATGATCAATAAAATTTATCCGTCAATAACAGGCGGTAGATTTGAGGTAGATATGATCTTTGAAGGTGAAAGTCCTGAAGGCATCAGAAGAGGACAGACGGTAAGAATTAAACTGGAATTAGGTGCCACGGAAGAAACATTGCTCTTGCCAGTGGGCGGTTTTTACAAAGATACCGGTGGCAACTGGGCTTATGTGATCAACCCTGCTAATCCGGATGAAGCGGTAAAGCAACCTATCAGATTAGGAAGGAAAAACATAGATTATTACGAAGTGATAGAAGGCTTGGCAGAAGGAGAAAAAGTGATTGTTTCGGGCTATGAGAATTATGGGGATAAGGAGAAGTTGGAGTTGAAGTAGAGAGTAGCAAGTAGAGAGTATTGAGTAAAGAGAATTGGGATAGGGGATAAGGAACAAAGGTCAGTACCGGCAGGTCAGACCGGAGATATTTAGGAAGATGTGGGAGCAAAGAAATAAGTAGTGAGAAGGGGTTGTAGGTAATAGGTTTTAATTTAAAAGTTTTCACAGTGAAGCTCAGATCCCGAGACGAAGGAAATGGGATAGGGGAAAAGTTTTGGTAAGGGTTAAAAAAGCAGTTTAGAGATAATTGAAAGTAAATTAAATAAAGCGTGAGAAACATTAAAACTTTAATATTAATGCCAATCATTTTAATTTTTTCTTCTTGTAATGCAGAAAAGAGTTTGGGAGAAAAAACAAAACCAAACGGAATTTGGAAGCAAATTGGCTATGGTAATATAATAGAAATAAATGATTCTATTATCAAAGTTTACGATGTCACAAAACAGAGCTGTAATTTATCTTTTGAAGAAGAAATTTTAGATTTCGGTAGAATTAAAAACTACACAAATGATACCTTAACAATTCAACATGGAATTGATAATTGGTTATTTACAAGAATGGAAAGATTGCCCGAATTATGTTCTTCTGAAAATGAATTAATCAACGACCCCAGGTATAACTTTCAAATATTTTGGGAAACATTTGATGAACATTACACATCATTTGAATTAAAGGGGATAGATTGGAATAAAGTATATAAAGAATACGAGCCGAAAATTACTCAGAACACAACAAATTTAGAGTTATACATAGTATTTCAAGAAATTATCTCCCTGCTAAATGATGGACATGTAAGTATGGATGTCCCTGAAGCTGTAGCGGAAGATTATAGAAGCCAAAGAAATAAGAAAGAGAACAAGTATTCCAAATTAGATGAATTTCAGCTCAATAAGGAAATCGCTGAACTTTATGTAGATAGTTTGCGCAACTATAATGCAGGAATGGTTAGGTATGGGCTTATAAATGATGAAATTGGTTATATCCAAATTAATTCGATGCTAATGTTGGCAGATTATAACCTTCCTAAAAATTTGGACTTACGGAATTTTTACGAGCAATATTGGGAGGTAGCTCAACAAAGAAAAGATGAAATTCAGAGGCAGGAAGAAGTTGAAGGCATCAATCAAATATTGGATAATGTGATTCAAGAATTAATAGGTGCCAAATCTTATATACTTGATATACGCTTTAATGGTGGTGGAAAAGATGGAGTAGCCCTTGCTATTTTAAATCACTTTTCAAATAGAGAAGAAGTAGGATTTACAAAAAAAGCAAGATGGAATAACAGTTATACCACCAAAAATCCAATTAAAATTGTCCCTTCCGATATATTTTTTGATGGAAATGTTTATTTGTTAACAAGCCATTTAACAGCTAGCGCTTCAGAAATTCTTGTTTTAGCTTCATTGGTAAATTCAAAATTTACAAAAATTGGCTCAACAACAGAAGGCATTTTCTCATCAACATTAGATAAAAAGCTTCCAAATGGTTGGGAATACGAATTATCAAATGAAGTTTATCAAGATTTAAAAGGTAAAAATTATGAAAATGTGGGAGTTCCTGCAGACTACTCTTTAGACTATCCGAACGACAAAGATGAATTTTTAGATCGCTTATCAGCTGAATTGACAAACAAAAAAGATGGAGCAATTGAATTAGTTATAGAACAAGAAAGGGAGAAAACTAAATAGGCACAGAATAGCCAACCAACTTAAACACCAAGTAACTTAAGAACTTAAACACTTATAAAATATGGATCATGTAATTAAAACTGTTGATTTAACGAAGCTTTATACCACAGAAGAGGTGGAAACCACAGCTTTAAATAACATCAATATAGAAATTAAAAGAGGTGAATTTGTCGCCATAATGGGGCCTTCAGGTTGTGGGAAATCCACCTTGCTTAATATTTTGGGCTTGTTGGATAATCCCAACTCGGGTGAATACCATTTTGTAGATCATGAAGTCGCTAAATACTCCGAACGCCAAAGAGCACAACTGAGAAAAGGCTCTATCGGCTTTGTTTTTCAAAGCTTTAACCTCATTGATGAGTTGACAGTATTCGAAAATGTAGAATTACCCTTGTTGTACATGAAAGTGCCATCTGCGGAAAGAAAAACCAAGGTAGAAGAAGTGCTGACCCGCATGAATATTATGCACAGGCGCAACCATTTCCCGCAGCAACTTTCCGGTGGACAGCAGCAAAGGGTAGCGATAAGCCGGGCTATTGTAGCCAAGCCCGCTGTGATTTTAGCCGATGAGCCAACTGGTAATTTGGATTCTGCCAATGGCGAAGAAGTAATGAAATTACTGGAGCAATTGAATAATGAAGGCACGACCATAGTGATGGTAACGCACTCACCGCATGATTCTAATTATGCACACAGAGTGATTAATTTATTTGACGGACAGGTAGTTACAGAAAATATTCGGGAGCAGTTTCATGTGTAAATTATATTTCTAGAGTACTATTCAAATTATTGATAAAGAACAACCATGCTAAAAAACTATTTTAAAATCGCCCTCAGAAACCTGACTCGCAACAAGGGTTTTACCTTCCTCAATATTACCGGTTTGGTGGTAGGCATGGCAGGTGCTATGCTGATTGGTTTGTGGATTATACATGAGGTGAGCGTGGACAGATTCCATGAAAAAGGAGAGAATATTTACCAGGCATGGAATAGGGACAATGTAGACGGAGAAATCTGGTGTTGGACCAGTACACCAAAGCCTTTAGGTCCTGTTTTGCAACAAGATTATCCTGAAATTAATAAAATGGCACGCTATAGCAATGCAGGGAATTTGATCTACCAAAAGGGAGACAATAACTTAAGAGGAAATTCTGTTTTTGTTGACTCTACATTTATGCAAATTTTTAGTTTCCCCCTTCGCGCAGGAGACCTGAAAACCGCTTTAGATGAGCCCATGTCGGTAGTGATAACCGAAAAACTGGCAAAGAAGCTTTTTGGGGACGAAAATGCTATTAACCAAATGGTGAAACTGGAAAACAGAATAGAGTTAAAAGTTACAGGGGTGTTAGAAACTTTACCAGATAATACGGATTTCGATTTTGAGGCACTGATGCCCTGGTCACTAATGGCGCAATTAGGCCTGTCAGATCATGGTTGGGGTGATAATTCTGTTGCCACATTTGTCGAGTTGGAAGAAGGGGTCAGTATTTCTCAGCTAAATGAAAAAGTAAAGAATGTGACGAAAGAGCATTCTTTCAATAGCACCACAGAGGTATTCTTGTATTCCTTTGAAGAATCCTATTTAAGAGACGATTTTGTTAACGGAGTGCCAGTAGGTGGAAAAATTGATTTGGTTTACTTTCTCGGGATGATTGCTATTTTGATCATTGTTATTGCCTGTATCAACTTTATGAACTTAAGCACAGCTCGTAGCGAAAAAAGAGCCAAAGAGGTAGGCATCCGGAAGCTTTCAGGGGCACATAAAGGGATGTTGGTTAGTCAGTTTCTAATGGAGTCTCTGATAATTACCACATTAAGTGCAATAATGGCAGTAATTATTGTCCAGCTTCTTTTACCTTCTTTTAATACGCTTATCGGAGTCCAATTGAGCATACCTTTTGGCAATGTCTTGTTTTGGACGGGAATTGTTGGTTTCGTTTTGATAACAGCCCTAATGGCAGGAAGCTATCCGGCATTTTTTCTTTCTTCCTTACATCCTGTAAAAGTGCTAAAAGGAAGCTTTAAAAAAGCAGGATCGAATTTTTCACCTCGAAAAATTTTGGTAGTCAGTCAGTTTACCTTCGCTATTATTTTGATTGCATCCACTTTTATAATTAAGCAGCAGATAGAATATGCGCAAAATAGATCAAAGGGTTATGACCAATCACAGTTGGTATACCACAAAATGAACGATGAAATGCAAGATGGATTTGTCTCTTTTAGGGAGGAGGCAATAAAATTGAATCTGGTGGAAGGCATGACAAAGTCAATGTCGCCAATTACCCATAGCACTACAAACAGTTGGGGAATGGATTGGGAAGGAAAAGATGAAAATAATAAGCAGTTAATCCATCGTTTTGGGTCAGATATCAGACCTGTCGAAATTTTTGGATTAACCCTGGTAGAAGGTCGTGATATTGATGTCACTAAGTATGCAACAGACTCAACCGCTGTTATTCTCAATGAAACAGCAGTAGAAATAATGGGATTTGAAAACCCGATAGGTCAAATAATTTCCGATGGGCCTAAGTACCACGTTGTGGGCGTTGTAGAAGATTTTGTGATGGGTTCACCATTTGGTAAAGCCATTCCATTGGTAATAGAGAGCTCAGAAAGCTGGTTTACTACTTTTCACATGAAGCTTAATTCCGAATTGAATCCTAAAGAGAATTTAGCGGGCATTCAGCAGCTTTTTAGCCGGCATTACCCTAATATTCCATTTGAATATGAATTTGTTGATGAAGCTTTTGCAGAAAATTACAAAGATCAGGAGCGCTTTGCTACTCTGGTTACCTTGTTTTCAGGTTTGGCGATCATCATTTCGTGTTTAGGTCTTTTCGGCTTGTCAGCCTATGCTGCAGAGCAAAGACGCAAAGAAATTGGAGTGAGAAAGGTGCTGGGAGCTTCAGTTTCCGGAATTCTATTTTTGCTTTCAAGTGACTTTGTAAAATTAGTATTGATTGCTATTATCATTGCTATCCCTGTTTCATGGTACCTCATGAATGAATGGCTTCTGAATTTTGAGTATAGAACTTCTATTTCAGCGGATGTATTTATTGTCACGGCCATAATCGCACTCGCTATCGCTATTGTAACAGTAATCGGACAGGCTTATAAAACTGCCAATATCAATCCTGTAAATTCTCTAAAAGACGAATAAACTCATTTTAAAACACTAGAAACCATGCTAAAAAACTATTTTAAAATCGCCCTTAGAAACTTATTAAAACATAAGTTGTATTCTGCGATCAACCTGATTGGTTTATCAGTAGGATTGGGAATTAGTGTTTTAATCTTCCTCTTTATTCAGCATGAGAACTCATTTGACGATTTTCATGCCAATAAAGATAGAATTGCGCGCGTATTATGGGAATCAGGGGAGGAAGGTAATGTGGAAATAAGTGCCAGTACACCTCTGGCTTTTCCTACTACGGTTAAAGCCAAATTTGAGGGAGTAGAAAAGGTGACGCATTATGTAAATACAGGTGCTTTGGCTAAAGTGCAGGGAGAACAAAGTATAGATCAACGGCTTCATGTGGTCAGTGCCGATTTCCTTGATATTTTTTCATTTGAAGTATTAAAAGGGGAGCAAAATCCCTTTTTAAATGAAAATGATGCAGCACAGGTAATGATTACTGAAGAGGTAGCAGTAAAGTATTTTGGAACTGCAGATGTTGTAGGAAAAGTATTGCTAATTCAATTAGGGTCTGATTATGAATCATTTACAATAAAATCTGTATTATTCAACCCACCTTCCAATTCTAGTCTGGACTTCGAAGTTTTATTGCCGGAAAAAACTTTAAAAACCATTTTAGGTGACGATTATCAGGATAGGTGGCATAATAGCAATGGTGGAAGTTTTGTTTTACTGGCTGAAGGAAGTACTATTTCTAATCTGGAAGCAGGCTTTGCTTCTTTAATAGAGGAGACTGTAGAAAGAGACGAAGAGGAGGATACTTATAATGTGCTTTTACAACCAATGAAAGAAATCCACTTAGATAGCAGCATTCAAACCGATTTAGTAGTATCTACCAATCCGCAATTGCTGTGGATACTCTCAGGTATCGCAATTTTAATCCTTTTAATTGCCTGTATTAATTTCACCACTTTATCTATAGGTAGATCGGCTACCAGAGCTAAAGAAGTAGGTGTTAGAAAAACGATGGGTGCTGCTTATAAACAACTGTTTGGACAGTTTATGACGGAATCTGTTCTGGTGACCATTGCTGCTGCTATAGTAGGGATAGTGCTGGCGCATCTATTACTACCATTGTTTAATAATCTGTTTGAGAAAACGTTGGAAATAGTATTTAGTCCTATACAAATAGGCATTATAGTAAGTTTACTCATTTTTATTACTTTTTTAGCAGGAGCATACCCGGCTTTATTCCTTTCACAATTGCGACCAATCGCGGTGTTAAAAAGTAATTTAAATCTGAATTTCGGGAAGCAAGGTCTTCGGAAATTTCTGCTGGGTTTTCAGTTGTTTTTATCTCTCTTTTTACTGGCTTGTACTTTCATTATGTACAAACAGATGAAAGATATTAACCAATATAATTTAGGCTTTACTAAGGATAATATCCTTATGGTGGAAGTGCCTGCCATACCTGACCAAAGCATCATTGACGTTATTTACAAAAGCTTTCAAAAAGCTGACCGTTTCAAAAATGTAATTCAGCAAAATGCCCAAATTGAAAGCGTGGCCATTGCCAATGCAACTTATGGAAATGATACCTGGTGGCAAGGCGGATTTCCAGATAAAACAGGGCAGATGCAATATTTCAAATTTAGTTTTGTCGGAGCCGGATACGCAGACATTTTAAATCTTGAGTTTGTAGAGGGAAGAAATTTCTCAGCCGAGATTCCATCCGATAGTAGTGCTGTGATTATAAATGAAGCATTTGCCAAACTCATGAAAATGGAAAACCCGTTGCAGGAGCAGATTTACTCTGCTAAGAACGAAGGGTTTACAGATAATAGAATCATTGGTGTGATGAAGGATTTTCACCATGCTTCATTGTATAACAAAATAGAACCTGTAATGATTGCTTTAGACCCGCTAGCCATTTTTTCAGGAATCAGTTCCTTGAGCATTTCAGGTGGTACCAACCCTACCGTTTACATTAAATCTGCTACTGATGATTTTCCAGCATTATTGTCCACATTAAAGACCGAGTGGAGCAGTTTATACCCGGAAGAGCCCTTTAACTTTTCATTTCTAGACGAGGTAGTACAAAGGCAATATGTGGCCGACCAGCGACTAGGAAAGATGGTGGGTTTGGCGTCAATTATTGCCATTCTAATAGCTGCCATGGGCTTGTTTGCTTTGGCTTCACTGGCAATTACAGGTAGAATGAAGGAGATTGGCATCCGCAAAGTGATGGGTGCTTCTGCTTACAACATTTCGGTAATGTTCAACAAAGAATTTTTGAAAATCACCTTGGTGGGAATTGTATTGGCCATGCCCTTTAGCTATTGGCTGATGACCCAATGGCTCAACCAGTTTGAAATAAAATCTTCGCCCGGAGCGGGAATATTTATCGCCACTATAGCCCTTGGGGTAGCCTTTACAGTGATTATAGTCTCTTTTCAGACCATAAAAGCTGGTTTAATGAACCCTGTGAGGAGTTTGAAAGAAGAGTAAATGAATAACCAATAACCAATAACCTCTAACCAATAAACCAATGACCAATAAATAATTCATCATGTTTAGAAGCTACATTAAATCCATTTTGAGGAATATTAAAAGATACAAGGTCTATACCTTTATTAATGTTTTTGGTCTTAGCGTTGGTTTGGCCTCTGCCATCTTCATCTTCTTATGGGTAGCGGAAGAAATTTCATTTGATAAATTTCATGCCGATTCGGATGATATTTACAAAGTACTGATTAACCAAAGTTACCCTGACGGAAGGATAGAAACTTCAGGAGCCACTTCTGCTTTATTGAAAGAATCTTTGCAATCAGAGATTCCTGAAATTAAAGCGATTTCCCAGCTAAGTATGGAAACCAAGGTGTTATTTGAGCAAGAAAATAAGAGCCTTTATGCAAATGGGGTTTATGCTGATCCAGCATTATTTTCAGTTTTCAGTTTCCCGCTTTTAAAAGGGAATGAAAAGGATCCAATTCCGGGAATAAGTTCTGTGGCTATATCAGAAAAATTGGCCATAAAACTCTTTGGTACAGAGAAAGCATTGGGAAAATCGATCCAGGTGAATCAAACACAGCAATTGAAAATCACTGCTGTTTTTGCTGATGTTCCCAATAACTCAAGTGTCCAATTCGATTTTGTTATACCTTTTGCGCTTTTTGTAAAGGAAAATCCCTGGACGCAGCACTGGAAAAGTGGGGGCAGTCGCACTTTTCTAAGCTTAAATGTTGGAGCTTCATTGGAGCAAGTGAATAATAAAATGGAAGGTCTGATCAAGAAGAATTGCCCGGATTGCGCTACAGTTCCCTTTTTATTTCAATTCAATAAATCCAGGCTTTATAGCAGTTTTGAAAATGGCCAAAGTGCTGGGGGCCGCATAGAGCAGGTAGTTCTTTTTAGTTTTATAGCAGTCATTATTTTGCTGATGGCTTGTATTAATTTCATGAATTTGGCTACAGCACGATCTGCCACCCGAGGCAAAGAAGTAGGAGTGAGGAAGTTGGTTGGTGCTGGGCGGTCTGTATTAATCCAGCAATTTATAGCGGAGGCTATACTCTTATCCTTTGCAGCATTAATTCTGGCTTTAATTATTGTATGGCAATTATTACCCTTTTTCAATGAAGTAACCAATAAATCCTTAATAATTGACTTTTCGGAACCTGTCTTTATTTTCGGTATTTTGCTTATTACAGTAATTTGTGGACTCTGTGCAGGAAGCTATCCGGCATTTTTTTTATCTTCTTTCAAGCCATTGGTGGCACTGAAGGGTAATATTCAAACTAATCTTTCCGGTATAGGTTTACGCAAAACATTGGTGGTCATCCAGTTTGTTGTGTCTATTATATTGATTGCAGGAAGCATTATTATTTATGAACAAATTACTTTTATCAGCAACAAGAATCTTGGATTCGAAAAGGAGAATATTGTTTTAATTGAAAGCAATGAGGAACTCGTTAAGAAGGCTACTTCATTCAAAAATGAATTGCTCCAATCCTCCTCAGTAAAGGATGTAGCATTTGCCGGTAGTAATATTTTCACTGTGCCAATTACCACTACAGATGTTAAATGGGCGGGAAAGCCGGATAATTCATCCCTCAAATTCAAGTTACTTCGTTGTGATGCAGGCTTTATCCCTACCCTAAATATTGATTTACTGGAAGGAAGAAACTTTTTAGACTTAAGTCAGGATCGCTCAAACTACATCATCAATAAAAAGGCGATGGAATTGATGGGTTTAAGGCCTGAAAATGTAATCGGTACAGAGATTGAAGTGTGGAACGGACCGGGCAGGATTATCGGTTTAACAGATGATTTTCACAATGACCATTTAAGTGCGGGTATTGAGCCACTTGTTTTCCTTTATACAGAGCAAATTGGCCAGTATTTTCTTGTTAAAGTGGATCATGAAAAACCAATGAAAGCCACACTGGGTGAGATTGAAGAAGTGTTCAAGAATATAAGTCCTCAGCATCCCTTTGATTATTCTTTTCTGGATGAGGCTTTTGACAGGGAATATAAATCTGAAGCGGTGATTGGAAAGTTATCCATGAGTTTTGCCATCATAGCGGTGCTTCTTTCTTGTTTAGGTTTATTCGGTTTGGCATCTTTTTCGGCTGAACGGAGAATTAAAGAATTGGGCATCCGAAAGGTGCTGGGAGCTTCCATAGCAGAGTTAATTCTCATGCTTTGTAATGATTTTCTCAAATTAGCAGCTATCGGATTGGTAATAGGGATTCCTCTTGCATGGTATTTTGGTTTTAATTTCCTTTCAAGTTATGCTTTTCACACAAGTATAAATGTCTGGATATTTATTTCAACAGCCCTATCCATATTATTTATTGCATTGATTTCAGTGTCCTTTCAGGCACTAAAAGCGGCTATGGCTAACCCAGTAAATTCTTTGAAGAACGAATAGCAAATTGAAAACTGTCTAAAAACCTATGACCTATAACCTAAAACTAATTACCAATAACCAATAAACTAATTCATTATGTTCAAAAACTACTTAAAAATCGCCTGGAGAAACCTGAGAAAGCATAAGCTTTACTCCATCATTAACATAGTAGGCTTGTCCGTTGGGGTGGCTTGCAGCTTAATTATTTTTCTTTTTGTGAATAACGAGCTCAGTTACGATCGTTTCCATAAGGATTCAGATAACATTTATCGCGCCTTGATGAATGGTAAGCTCGGCGAGAATGAATTTCACTTCTCAGTTGCCCCGGCACCACTGGCCAGTGCCATAATGGAAGAAATCCCGGAGGTGGAAATTGCTGTGCGTTTCCGTAATTCCGGTTCTTCTATTGTAAAGAAGCCTGATGGGAACGAGAGTTTTAAAGAAAATAGAATCATTGCTGTTGATTCAGGCTTTTTTGAGCTCTTCAGTTTCCCACTGTTAGAAGGTGATCCTGAAAAGCAATTTAAAATGCCAAATGGTATGGCTATTAGTCAAAAGATGGCTGATAAATACTTTCCCGGCAAAAGCGCCATCAACCAAACGCTCCTGCTCAATGGAGATCAGCCATTTAATATAACAGGAGTTTTTGTTGACATGCCTAAAAACTCGCACATTCAGATGGATTTTTTAATTTCTATGAGCTATTTAAAGAGCGAAGCTAATAATATGCTTTGGGTCAGCAATAATTTCTATACTTATTTCAGACTTCAAAAGGATGCAGATCCTGAGCTAGTATCCGGTAAAATAAATGAGATGATTTCCAAATATTTGGCACCTCAGATTATGCAGTTCATGGGTAAAACCCTGGAGGAGTTAGATGCATCAGGAAATTATTATTATGCAGAAATTCAGCCACTTGAAGCAGTGTATCTCAATTCTGACTTTACTTTTGATATTGGCAGAATGGGCAATAAAACCTATGTGTATCTATTCGCACTTATAGCTATTTTTATAACAGTTTTGGCATGCATTAACTTTATGAATCTCTCCACAGCTCGCTCTGGCAATAGATCTAAAGAAGTAGGGGTGCGGAAGGTACTAGGTTCTTTTAGAAAGCATTTGATCTCACAATTTTTGATGGAATCTATCATGCTCACTATTTTTTCATTCGTCATAGGTATAATCCTGGCGAGCCTTTTATTACCATTTTTCAATGATTTAGCGGGGAAAGAATTAAGTCTGCCATTGAGTAATCCACTGTTTTTGTTGGTGCTAATTGGCTGTGCCTTAGTCATAGGTATCATGGCAGGTATTTATCCCGCTTTTTACCTAAGTAGTTTTAAACCGGTAGAAACGCTAAAAGGAAAACTTGCTTTTGGTCATGGTAATTCTTACATAAGAAGTGGGTTAGTCGTTTTTCAGTTTTTCATTAGCATTATCTTAGTAATTGGTACTATCACCATTTACAAACAACTAAACTATATTCAAAACAAGCAGGTTGGCTTTCAGCGAGAGCAGGTGATCTTGGTGCAAGATGCCTACATGCTGGGGGATCAGCGTCAAAGTTTTAAAGAAGCAATTACTAAATTACAAAATGTTTCAAGTGCTTCATTCAGTGGTTACCTACCGGTTACTGGCTATAACAGAAGCGATAATACGTTTTGGCCTGAGGGAAAAAGCCCTTCAGATGACAATTTGGTACTTACGCAGATTTGGCAAGTAGATTATGATTATATCACCACTATGGGCATGAAGTTGACCAAAGGTCGTGATTTTAACATTGAGCAGGCTTCAGATTCAAATGCAATCGTGGTGAATGAAACAGCTTTCAGGAAATTTGGCTTTACGGATATGGAAGGTCAAAACTGGATTCAAACCAATGCAAATGATGAAAATACCGGTCAGGCCTTTTCTGATCAATTTAATAAATTTCGAGTAATAGGTGTTGTTAAGGACTTTAATTATGAATCTTTAAAGTCAAGCATTGGGGCATTGGCCTTCCAAATTGCACCCAACACCAGTGTGCTCTCAATTAAATTAAATTCTGCCGACTTTAAGAGTTCTTTGGCAGCCATAGAGGATACATGGAAGTCAATTGATGCCACATTACCTTTCAGTTATTCGTTTTTAGATGACGAATTTGGTGCCATGTATGCTTCAGAATTAAAAATGGGTAAGATTTTCACCATTTTCACGAGTCTGGCTGTTTTAATAGGTTGTTTAGGCTTATTCGCTTTAGCCTCCTTTATGGCAGAACAGCGTACCAAAGAAATCGGCATTAGAAAGTTACTCGGAGCTAGTGTAAATGGCATAGTCTTATTGCTTTCCAAACAATTTTCCAAGCTAGTAATCATTGCATTTATTTTGGCCGTGCCATTAGCCTGGTGGGGTATTACTACATGGCTGGAAGGCTATACCTACAGAATTAGTATTGGCTGGGAGCTTTTTGCGATTGCCGGAGGTGCAGCGTTTTTAATTGCTTGGCTCACTGTTGCTTATCATTCCATCAAAGTGGCATTGGGCAACCCGGTTAATTCCTTAAAAAGTGAATAGTCAATTGAAATACTGACTAAAACCTATGATCTATAACCTAAAACTAATAACCAATAACTAATAAACTAATTCATCATGTTCAGAAACTATCTAAAAATAGCCTGGAGAAATCTTACAAAACATAAGCTGTATTCTTTTATCAATATTGCAGGGCTCTCGATAGGGGTAACTTGTTCTATAATTATATTCCTATTTATATCAAATGAACTTAATTTTGATACTTTTCACAGGGGTTCTGAAAATATGTATAGAGCAGTTAGGCATGGTAAATTCGGTGATAATAAATTTGATTTTGCAGTTACTCCAGCTCCCCTTGCAAGAGCTTTAAGAGAAGAGATTCCTGAGGTAGAAAAGGTAGCTAGAATGCGAGCAACTGGAAATTGGCTCATTAAGGCATCCCACATGGAAAATAGTTTTAAAGAACAGCGTTTAATTTGGGCTGATTCTGGTTTTTTTGACTTTTTTACCTTTAAAATCATTGAGAAAAATAGTGAGTCTCCACTTGCCGGTCCAAATCAAATAACTATGAGTCAATCCATGGCTCAAAAGTATTTTCCTGATGAATCGGCTATTGGAAAAACACTGCTATTGGATGGGGAAATGGATTTTATGGTGACGGCAGTTTTTCAGGATATGCCAAAAAACTCGCATATACAATATGATTTTGTGATGTCAATGGCTACCATTGATGATAGAGCGAATAACCCATCGTTCATAAGCAATAATTTTTATACCTATTTCAGCATCAGAGGCGATGCAGATCCTGACTTAATAGAAGAGAAAATTAATAAGATGGTTGATAAGTATGTTAGTCCTAACATAGAGCAAAATTTAGGAAAAACATTAGCAGAGGTAGAAGCAGATGGAGGTTACTACTATGTAGAAACAGTTCCCATGGAGGAAGTTTACCTTAACTCTGATTTTACCTGGGATGTAGGGCGTATGGGTAATAAAAACTATGTTTATCTTTTTGGTGCTATTGCTGTTTTTATCATCATTTTAGCATGTATCAACTTCATGAATTTGTCTACTGCTAGGTCAGCCAATAGGGCAAAGGAGGTAGGGATAAGAAAGGCTCTTGGTTCATTCAAATTGCACCTTGTAAATCAATTTTTAATAGAATCTATTCTTATTAGCCTTTTTTCATTTGTAATAGGTTTACTACTCGTTTCTCTTCTATTGCCTTTTTTCAATGACTTAGCTGATAAAAACCTATCTATACCCTTTACTGATCCTGTCTTTCTCTTGGTGATATTAATTTCATCTGTGGGAGTGGGTGTGCTAGCCGGGTTATACCCAGCTTTTTACCTGAGTTCCTTCAGACCCATGGAAGTTTTAAAAGGAAAATTGTCTTTAGGGTCAGGAAATGGATTGATAAGGAGTGGATTGGTTATTTTCCAGTTCTGTATCAGCATCATTCTTATTATAGGAACCATTGCCATTTATAAGCAACTTTATTTCATTCAGAACAGAAACATAGGCTTTAATAAAGATCAAGTAATTATTATTCAGGACACTTACATGTTGGGTGACAAGGCAGAGGCATTCAAGGCGGAGATTGAAAATATTCCTGATGTGAGCGCTGCCTCTTATAGTGGCTACCTACCAGTTAGTGGTTATGCTAGAAGTGAATGGACTATTACTGAAGAAGGGAAACAGCAAAATCCAAAGAACTCAGTCAGTATGCAAGTGTGGAATGTAGATAATGATTATCTTAATACGCTTGGAATGGAATTAATTTCTGGTAGAAAGGTAAACAAAGATTTAGCTTCAGACTCCAACGCTGTAATCTTAAATGAAACAGCCATGCAAAGGTTTGGACTTACACTAGAGAATTCCGAACCGATAGTACAACACGAAAAAATTGATGCTAAAACTTTACAGGTTGTACCTGGTGAGTATGTAAAATATAGGGTAATTGGAGTGGTGAGGGATTTTAATTTTGAATCCATGAAAGATGAAGTGGCTCCATTAATGTTTCAAAACGAATTTACTCCTCAACTTCTATCTATCAGGGCAAATACAGTCGATCTTCCTTTACTGGCTTCAGAAATTAAAAAAACGTGGTCAAAATTTGACTCAACGCTTCCCTTCAATTATGATTTTCTGGATGATCAGTTTGGTAATATGTACAGAGCTGAAATGCAGCTAGCAAAGATGTTTTCAATTTTTTCTGGCTTAGCTATTTTTATAGGTTGTTTAGGCTTATTTGCCTTGGCATCTTTTATGGCTGAACAACGCACCAAAGAAATCGGTATTCGAAAAGTAATGGGAGCTAGTGTGAAAAGTATTGTAATGATGCTATCCAAACAGTTTAGCAAACTGGTAGTATTCTCCTTTATTATAGCCGCCCCCATAGCATGGTATGGCATTTCATATTGGTTGGAAAGTTACAGCTACCGCATCAGCCTAGGCTGGGAGGTCTTTATGATAGCTGGAGTTTCAGCATCTCTTATTGCATGGTTAACTGTTGCTTATCATTCCATTAAGGCTGCAGTGAGTAATCCAGTTAATTCTCTAAAGAGTGAATAATCCATAATTATGAAAAAATCATGCTATTAAGCTACCTCAAAATCGCCCTGCGCAATATCAAGCGCCCCGGCTTGCGTTCTTTCATTTGTGTAATAGGCTTTTTTATCGGTATTTCTACTTGTTGCCTGCAAGCTAAAAAACTAAAAACTATCTGAATGAAAAATAGATTGACACTTTATATAGCAATGGTAGTCCTACTTTTTTCTTGCAATCAAAAGGGAAATATGGTTCAAGACGACCCGCCCAACTTCGCTATTGATTCCTTAATTGTAGAATTAAATGATTTTCAAAAGAAGGAGGTTTTACCGGGTTTTGCTGTTTCCATTTTTAGGAAAGACAGCGTTTTGTTTCAGAAAGGATTTGGTCAATCAAACTTGAAGAATAAGTCACCTTACATTGCTGAAAATGTACAAATTGTTGCATCAATAACCAAGACACTAGTTGGGGTTGCATTGATGAAATTAGTTGAAGAGGGAAAACTGGATTTAGATAATTCTATCAATGGTATACTGCCTTTTGAAGTGAAAAACCCTTTTTACCCAAATGAGAAAATTACGATAAGACATCTTGCAACCCATACTTCCTCCATTGCATACACCGAGAATTCCGATCCAGGATATCGATTTGAAGAGCCATTACAGTTAAAGGATTTCTCAGAGGATTATGTTGAGCTTCTCGCTTTACTAAACAAAACGGATAAGTATTCGATGAAGGAGTTTTTAGAAAAGAAATTGGCTAAAAATGGAGAGTGGTATAAAAAACAGGTATTCCTAAATGAAAAGCCTGGAACCCATTATGAATATAGCAATTTTGGTATTGCTTTATTAGCCCTTATCATAGAAATGAAAACGGGTGAATCTTTTGATGAATATACAGAAGAATTAATTCTCAACCCTTGAGGCATGAACTCATCCACCTGGAAACTGGAGGAGGTAAAAAACAATAATCATATCACCTATTATAATGAATTCTACAATGAGGTGCCAAAATATCGAATCATTACCTATCCCGATGGTGGACTTTATAGTTCAGTGAGCGATATGACTAGATTTTTGCAAGAAATGATGAAGGGATTGGAAGGGGAGAGCAGCATAATGACCAAAAAATCATTTTCAGAAATGACAAGAAAGCAATTTGATGGAGAAGAACTAACAGAGGGCATTTGCTGGGATTTATCCTTTGAGGGATTGATAGGACACGCAGGCAATGATTTTGGAACAACTACGCTAATGTATTTTTCACCCAAAACCGGGATAGGAAGAATTTTATTTACAAACATTTCAATAGAAACAGCAGAACAAGAAGAAGCTTTTTACGGGATTTACAACTTACTTTTTAAATATGATTTATTAAGTAAAACCGGCAGGCAACCAAATAATGAATTCGATAACTTATGACCAATGACCAATAACCAATAACTAATGACCAATTAACTAATTCATCATGCTACTAAACTACCTCAAAATCGCCCTGCGCAACATTAAGCGCCACAGTCTGCGCTCATTTATTCATGTAATAGGCTTATCTATAGGTATAGCGGCCTGCTTTGTTATCTATAATTTGGTGGCTTACGAATATGGGTTTGATACGCATCATAAAGATTTAGATAAAATCAATCGTATTACTACGTTAACCAGCAATGGTGAAGAGAATTATCCTAACCCTGGCTCACCCATTCCATTGGTTGTAGCAGTAAGGAATGAGATGAAATCTGTGGAATCAGCCACTCAAATCTATACTACCTATCGTTTTTTAGTAGAATCAGATGATAAAATGGAAAACTTTGGCTTAACCAATAAGGCAGTATTTGCTGATCCTGAATATTTTGATTTTTTTAAATACGATTGGCTAGCAGGTAGTGCTGTCACATTAAAAAAAGCTAATTCTGTAGTGCTTACTCAAAGTTCAGCACAAAAATATTTTGGAAATGCTACTCTGAATCAAATCATTGGAAAAGAATTAATTTATTCTGACACAATCAGAACATCTGTGACAGGAATAGTAGAAGATTTACAGCAGCAGACAGATTTAAAATTCACAGATTTTATTTCTTATAACACCCTCCTCAGTAATCCTCATATCCGAAAGAGCAGAAATGTGGATGCATGGGGAACTGTCAATTCCTCCGCTCAGATTTTTGTAAAGGTAGATCCTGAAAACAAAGCTTTAGCAAAGGAAGAGTTAGTAGGTATTATTGATAAATACATTGAAAGTGATGGAACCTGGACAACGGAATTCGATTTAGAATCCTTAAACGATTTACATTTTGAAGGTAATTTTTCAGATACGAGCACGAATAAAGCAACCTTAAATGGTTTAATAGCGATTGCATTTTTCATTTTACTAATTGCTTGTATCAATTTTATCAATTTAGAAACTGCTCAATCCAGATTAAGAGCAAAGGAAGTGGCTGTTAGAAAAACCCTGGGCAGTTCAAGAAAACAATTGCTTAGTCAGTTTTTAATAGAAACCTATTTATTAATTCTAAGCTCCATTTTGCTCGCGGTTCTATTGAGTGAATTGGCACTTTTCTATTTTAAGGAAGTACTACCGGAAGGCTTTAATTACAACTATGTTTCCTTAGAGAACATTCTTTTCTTGTTTACGCTTTCGGTTATTGTGCTTTTGATATCTGGGTTTTATCCGGCCACTATCTTATCTGGATTTTCACCTATTAAAGCATTAAAAAGTACCCAGTCTACCGGTAGGAGATTCAATTTTCAGTACTTCTTGCGAAAAAACCTGATCGTTTTTCAATTTGCATCTTCTATTGCATTTATAATTGTAGTACTAGGCATTAGCGCTCAAATAAAGTACTTAATGAAGAAAGATGTAGGCTTTAACAAAGAAGCAGTGGTGCATATTAATACACCTTTTAAAGATACACTTTCTAAAACTGAATTGTTAAAGTCCAAATTGGAGTCAATCCCGGGAGTAAAAACTGTTGCCTTAAGTAGTGATATGCTTATTTCAAACTCTTTATGGACTACTTCAGTGGATTTCGAGATAAACGGTCAAAAGGAAGAATTCCATATTCAATCAAAAATAGGGGATACTTCTTATTTAGGTCTTTATGAAGTGTCTTTTTTAGCAGGAAGAAACTTTACTACTGATGAATCAGAAATAGTAGTGAATGAGGCAGCATTAGAGAGATTTGGAATCAAAAATCCACAAGATGCAATAGGTAAAAATGTATTGGATGATAGCACGTATCTATCTATTGTAGGCGTAATTCCTGACATTCACACACAATCTATGTATGCTGCAATCCGGCCGATGATGATGGGCTATGATAAAAGAAACTTATTTACTGTGAATGTAAAATTGGCTTCTATGGTGGATATTACTCAAACTATGGAGGATTTGAAAATCACGTACCAATCTGTTTATCCCAATGAAAACTATGAATTTCAATTTTTAGATGAAACGGTGGAGAATTTTTACACAAGTGAAGTACGTCTGAGAAAGGTATTGTTTTTTGCCACGGTAATTGCTATTCTTATCAGTTGCCTGGGTTTATTTGGACTGGCATCTTTCACTATAGCCCAGCGAACTAAAGAAATAAGTATCAGAAAGGTTTTAGGAGCTTCGATCAGCAGCATATTGGTGTTAATATCGAAAGAATATGCACTGCTCATAGGTATTTCATTTGTGTTGGCTATTTATCCTGCCTGGTATTTTATGTCGCAATGGCTTAATGATTTTCAATTTAAGATGGACACCCCTATTAGCATTTATCTGCTTTCCGGATTGATTGCCTTTGTTTTAAGTATTGGTATTGTTGCCCTACATTCTTTTAAAGCTGCTAACAGCAATCCTGCGGAGGTGTTGAAGGATGAGTGAATTTCAATTAAAAAACTTTTCCAAAGTTCAAAACTTTGGAAAAGTTGATAATTAGAAAAGTAACATTTTAAAAAAAATTCATTATGATTTTATATTTCACAAAACTAGCTTTTCGGAATTTCAAAAAGAATTGGGTTTTTTCTACTATAAATGTAATGGGACTCGGCATTGCATTAGCTTCCTGCATCTTAATTTTTGAATATGTTTCAAATGAATGGAATTACGATAAATTTCATGATGATTATGAAAGTATCTTCAGAATTAAGCAGACTATAGAAAGGCCCGATATGCCAAAAGTTGAGAGTGCAACTACTTTTTCGGCCGTTGCATCTGAGCTGAATGCCACCTATCCCTCCATTGAGGCAATTACCAGAATTCATCGTCCTTCGGAAAATGTAGTGGTTGAGTATGATGATAAATTATTTAGAGAAGATGGACTAATTGGGGTTGATTCTACTTTTTTTAATGTCTTCAATTTCAAATTTAAGTTGGGTGATCCTGCTACTGCTTTGAGCTATAATAATGCGGTGGTAATTACTGAAAAAATTGCTAAAAAGTATTTTGGAGATGCTAATCCCCTGGGAAAAGAGATTTTATTTGATGGAGCTTACGGTTACTATACCAAAGATGGATATGAAAGTCGAATTGCGCATGTTGTGAGAGGTGTACTGCATGATTTACCCCCAAATACACATTTGGACTTTGATATATTGGTCTCATTAAATCTTTACAATAACCTAGAGCAGCAATTGTCCAACTGGGGAAATGATTTATATACTTATATTAAGTTTGATAATCCTGCAGAAGCGAGTTCAATTGCTGAAGGGCTTGATGAGATTGTAAAGAAATACAGACCTAATGATGACATTCAATTGGAATTACAGCCAATGCAGGATATTCATTTAACCTCCAACCTGCCCAATGAAATTACCGCAAATGGAAGCAAAAGATTAGTCTGGATTCTTACTATTGTGGGTCTTATCATCCTTATTATTGCTTGTACTAACTATATCAACTTTTCAATTGCCCGTGCTATAGATAGATATAGAGAAGTTGGCATTCGTAAGGTTTATTGGGCAAATTCCACCCAGCTATTTTATCAGTTATTGATGGAGACATTAATGATTAATATTTTTGCTCTTATGGCAGCTTGTTTCCTGATTTATATAGCCCAGCCTTTCATTACTGA
>JBBSPJ010000013.1:0-26323 GCA_038258905.1 Cytophagales bacterium | reverse complement strand
GTACAGCTTCCTAATTTCATGGAAGTGGATTATTCTCCATCGGAAAGTGGCTGGGCAGCATTAAGACAAGCTCAACTGAACGCACTAAGCGTACTCAACACAGGCATGGCAGTAGCAATTGATTTGGGAGAGTGGAACGACATCCACCCCGGTAATAAAAAACCCGTAGGTGACAGATTAGCCTTGGCAGCACAAAAACTGGCTTATGGAGAGAAAGACTTAGTGTATTCAGGTCCAATTTTTAATTCAGCAAAAGTTGATGAGGAAAAAGTAACGCTCTATTTTGATCATGTGGGTAGCGGGTTGGTCTCTAAAGATGGCGAGCCATTACGCTGGTTTGCCCTGGCCGGTGCCGACAAAAATTTCCACTGGGCGGAAGCTGTGATTGAAAAAAATCAAGTGCTTTTAAAATCTGACCAAATTGATAATCCGGTTTACGTGCGCTATGCCTGGGCTGATAACCCTGAACAAGTGAATTTTTACAATGAGGAGGCTTTACCTGCTTCACCTTTTGAAGCAAAACTTCCCACTGCTGATAAGCTTTGGTATGGCAAAAAGGCAGCGGTTGTTATCACTTATGATGATGCTTTAGAGGTGCATCTGGATAATGCCATTCCGGCTTTGGAAGCCAGAGGATTTAAAGGCAGTTTCTATTTATCAGTTAATTATGAAGGCAGCGAAAACCGAATTCCTGATTGGAAACAGGCCGCTGGAAATGGACACGAACTGGGAAATCACACATTATATCACCCTTGCGACAATAGTGATGGCACTAGATCATGGATTACTCCTGAAAATGACCTGGCTAATTATACCACTGCTCAGATAGTACGGGAAATTCATATGACGAATGTTTTTCTAAAAGCACTAGATGGCAAAACTGAAAGAACTTTTGCCTATACCTGTGGAGATACGGAAACCAGTGAGGGCTCTTTTGTTGAGTCGATTGAAGATCAGTTTGTTGCTCTTCGTGGTGTACATGCAGATGTGAACAGGATTGGTGAGATGGATTTCACCAATCTTAATTGTTATGTGGTAGACAATAGCAATGCAGATCAATTAGAAATTTGGGCCGAAAAAGCCAAAGCAGAGAATGCCTTATTGATCATTTTATACCATGGAGTGGGTGGTGGCCATCCAAGCAGCATTAACATGGATAAGCACAATGCTTTTCTGGATTATCTTAAAAATAACGAAAAGGATTTTTGGGTAACAACATTGTTGGAAGCGAGTAAGCATGCTAAGGAATATAAAAAGTGAGAGGAATTTATATTAAACCGAAGTATATATTACAACAATTGGTAACAGACTCAAAATTGATTTCAGCAAGTAAGCAACTTTAATAGAGAATGCATACTTCACTCTCTTTTTCACAAAAACATATACCCAAGCTTGGGTGTTTTTCATTGGATTTCGATGAATAATTAGGATGTGATGAGAGAAGGAACTATGTTCAACTCTTTGAGTAAAGTAACCGACACAAAGTGATTAGCAAATGTTTGTATTTGTTTGTTGTCGGGTAGTAAAAAATATAGGACAGGTATGTGTACCTTGAGGTGCACTTAGCCGCCCGTTAGCATTTATTTTGCACAGAGGAGAGGGTAAAAATTTAAAGGATTTGGATTTAATTTTGACTCAAAAAGAAATAATAATTATCATTTAAAAAATATGAAAGAGAACATACTATTCTTCATGGCTTTTACACTTACATTATCAAGCTGTGACCAAAGTGATCCGGAACTAAATTATGAGGTTCTAAAAAAGAGATTTAATGGTAAATATGAGATTATTTCTGCAAGCTCAGAAGTAGCTATAGATCTAAATATGGACGGTAAAGCATCGATCAATCTTTTTGAAGAAAATGAGGAAATTTTGGAGTCTGAAATTGTATTAAATATTTATGAAGATGCAAATATCTTCACAGAGCGCTGGCCTATTGAGTATATAGGAGTTAAACCTGGACAACTTGATTCGACTATATATAACCCTTCCTATTCTGTAACTTATGCAGAATATGCACTATCCAATTATTTTCAATTTGACGAAAATCAAAATAAAATAGAGCTAATCGATCCAACTCCCATCTTATATTATGGAGTCGTAGATACTATTATTATAGATGCCAGATTTGTGTTTCCTGATTCAATCGTAATTGAGGAGGATGAAACATTGACAGTAACTTCGAGACGGAAACTTTATACCTTTTATGGTTACATGACTGTACAAGTTACTGCTAGTTATAAGAGATACACAAAAGTCACATAATAAGTAAGCTCTGTAGATAAATAATGAATGCCAATAAACACTATAATGAATATGCCAACAAAGCCCTATGATAAGACATTGAAAAATAGAAACTTCGGTGCTTCTAACAACTGGGGCACATACTCATTTTAGTTGGTCGTTACCATTAAAAAACCAGCCGCCCATTCGGTTTTTTCCAATGCTCTTTGCCAACGCTGAAAAACTAAAAGAGCTAAAATTTCCCATGCTCAAAATGAAGCGAAATCTGCTATCTATACGAAATGTCCCAAATTTTGCACAAATTCGGGACATTTTATGAGTTAAAAACAGTTGATTTGTCCCAATTATTAGCTATATTTGGGACAATGTTAGACTTAAAAGCAATAAAAAACAGAGTTGATAAAGGGGAAATCTTCTTTATAGCAGACTTTACCGAATTAGGTAATTATGAGGCTGTTCGTAAATCTTTGCAACGCTTAACAAAAGAGGAAAGCATCGAAAGAATTGCTAAAGGAATATATTTTTTACCTAAAAAGCATGAGCGTTTAGGCATCATTTATCCTCATGCAGAACAAATTGCAAAAGCCATAGCTAAGCGAGACAAAGCAAGAATAATAGCTACAGGTTCTACAGCACTTAACATACTAGGTCTATCAACACAAATACCTTTGAAGGTTGTGTTCTTGACGGATGGCTCAGCCCGAAAGATTAAAGTGGGGAAGCAAACTATTGAATTCAAAAAGACAAACCCTAAAAATCTAAGCATTGAACACGGATTAACTAATCTGGTAATTCAAGGGTTGAAAGCAATCGGTGAAAAAAATGTTACACAAGAACAGCTTCAACAAATACAATCGATAATAGACAAAAGTGACGAACGAGAACTTGTTTATCAAAACCTAAAAAATGCTCCAGTTTGGATTCAGAAAATAATTTCAAGTAAATGAAGAACTGGCTAACCTTACCAAAAGAAGAACAAGTAGAATTGTTTACGCAAATCGGTGTAAAAACTAATCTACCTCCACAAGCGGTTGAAAAAGATGCTTGGGTTACACTAATGTTACGAATGATATTTACTTCCAACTTGGCAAATCATTTAATATTCAAGGGAGGAACTTCTTTAAGCAAAGCTTTCAATTTAATTCAACGATTTTCAGAAGATATTGACATAGGCATAGACCGAAAACATTTAGGTTTTGAGGGCGATTTATCGAAAGGACAAATTCGTAAACTGAGAAGAGCTTGCCACACCTTCGTTTCTCAGTATTTAGCTGAATTGCTCAAAAAACAACTTGCCAGCTATGGAGTTAACGAGAGTTTGTTTGAAGTTGTGGTTGAAAACACACAAGTATCTGATCAAGACCCCGAAACCATAAAAGTTAATTATCAATCGCTATTTGGTGAAATAACCTATCTGCCAAAAAGAGTTTTGATAGAAGTGAGTGCAAGGTCTTTAATTGAGCCTAATCAAGAGGTAAGTGTCAAATCATTGATTGATGAACATTATCCTGAAACAGATTTTGCAGAAGATGAATTTATAGTTCATGCAACGAATCCTCAAAAGACGTTTTTAGAGAAATTGATTCTGTTACACGAAGAGTTTGAGAAGCCAAACGAGAAAATTAGACATCTACGCATGTCAAGACACTTCTATGATATAGGGCAGATAATCGATTCTGAATTTGGAAAAGAAGCTATAAAAAACAGGGAACTTTTTGAAAGTATTGTAGCTCATAGAAGTATATTAACGCCTATGAAAACAACAAATTATGAAACGCTGACTTTGCAAAGTCTCCGAATTACTCCATCTGATGAACACTTGACTAACTACAAATCTGATTACAGAGAAATGCAGAGTAGTATGATTCATGGTGATTCTCTTGATTTTGATGCGCTAATTAAAAAAATAACGAACGCATTGAAATAACAACAAATGTTAGAAGACTACAAAAAATATTAGAACAACAGCTTTGGAACATAGCCAATACGCTAAAACAGAAATGAATAAAATTAAAACGGCATAACATCTAAGCATTCGTGTGGTCGACACAGCCAGTACTGCCAAAGCGGTAACCCAACATAGATTATCCCGTATCGAGGAATGCAGTTTAAACCGAATCAATAGCATGTTAGAACTGCTCCTTTCTCCCTCTTTTCCCCCAAAACATATACCCAAGCTTGGGTATTTTTCATTGGATTTCGATGAATAATTATGATGTTAGGAGGGAAGAGAGTGTGTTTAACCCTTTGAATAAAGTAACCGACACTAAGTGGTTAGTAAATTTTTGTAATTGTTTGCTGTCGAGTGGTTAAAATATAGAACAGGGATTTATGCTTTGAGGTATACTTAGCCGGTCATTATGTACATTTAATAATATGGAAAAATACTACACACCAGAATATATTAAAGACTCATTCCACTGTCCACAATGTGGCGTTCACGCACAACAATTTTGGAAAGATGTTAGCATTTGGAATAATGGACATGAGGATATTCCTGAACTTAAATTGGCATTTTGTTCGCATTGCAAAGGAAAATCAGTATGGTTTAATAAAAATATGATTGTCCCAAATGCTGGAGGAGTAGCGTTACCTAACTTAGACCTTCCTGAGGATATTCTGTCAGACTATAATGAGGCTAGAGATATATTAAACAAGTCACCGAGAGGAAGTGCCGCACTTCTGAGACTGGCGATTCAAAAATTATGCATTGCCTTAGGAGAAAAAGGTAAAAATATAAATGATGATATTGCTGAACTTGTAAAGAAAGGTTTACCTGTAAAAATCCAACAAGCCTTGGATTATGTTCGGGTTATTGGAAATAATGCAGTTCATCCTGGAAAAATAGATCTCAGAGATAATAAAGAAGCAGCTATAAGCCTATTTAGTCTAATCAACTTGATCGCCGAGGTGATGATCACACAACCAAACGAGGTAGAAAAACTTTACAGTTCATTACCACAAAGTCAAATCGAATCAATTGCAAAGAGAGACAAAACAAATACATGACATTGTCTAAAAATCATGGCTGTTCAGTAGGTTATTTAAACTTTAGTTCTTCGTAGAAAGCCCGTCAATCCGCAGGCTTGACTTATTGGTGAAAATTAATTTAATAAGCCAATTTTGCAGATTGCCTCGGTAGTTAACTGAAATTTTTATACTTTAAATCAGCCACGAATTTATACAGTGGCATTGGCAAACATTTAAAAACACTTTAATAATCTCCCTACTTTTGCTGAAATCAAATCTAATATGTCAAGTATATTGCGCAAAATACTTGACAAATAATAACAATTTATTATTTTTGCTTTCACTAAGCAGCAGCATCAGTAAATGAAAGTAGCAGAGAAAATAGAACGTAAGATCAATAGGATGAAGGAAGGAACAACCTTCAAGTATCAGCAACTCGGTATTGACCAATCGGAATACATTGCTGCTGCCAAAGCCATAGAACGTTTAATCAAAAAGGGGATTGTCAAAAGGGTAACTACCGGAGTGTTCTACAAACCAAAACAATCTGCATTTGGCGAGCTGAGGCCAAGAGAAGAAGAACTGCTTAAACCACACCTCTTTCAAGATGGTAAACGCATTGCATACATTACCGGAGGATCATTATACAATCGCATGGGCTTAACCACTCAGGTACCCAAAACCATCAAGGTAGCCAGTAAAGTGAAACGGGTAACCACCAAAATCGGAAAAACACAAGTCAAACCAGTTAAAAGCTATGTAGATGTAACCAATGGAAATTATTACCTGCTGGAAATTTTAGATGCAGTGAAAGATTTCAAGACCATTCCTGACCTGGACAAGAAGTCAGCCATTACGTTACTGAAAAACAAGATCGACAAACTATCCGAAAATGATCGGTCAAAAATGATCCGATACGCTTTGAAATATCCACCACGTGCAACAGCATTATTGGGGGCAATTCTTGAATTATCAAAGAAGAAAAACGGTCTGGAAAGCCTGATAACAAACCTGAATCCATTGACCACCTATAAACTCGGAATTAAAGAAGAAACATTACCAACAGCACCAAAATGGAATATTAACTGATATGAATTTACACAACAACAAAGAGCTACTACAAGATGCAATTCTTGCAACAGCGGAATATCTGGATATGAGGGATATTTATATAGAGAAGGATTATTGGGTTACCGTAGCTTTATATGAAATACTCCATTCAGATATAGCCGATCAGTCTGTTTTCAAGGGTGGCACAGCACTTTCCAAATGCCACAAACTGATAGAACGATTCTCAGAAGATATTGATATGGTAGTACTCAGAAATGAAGGAGAGAACGATAGTCAGTTGAAAAAGAAGATCCGGACAATCAGTAAAGTGGTGGAAAAGATAATTCCGGAAATAGAAGTTGAAGGGCTAACCAATAAAATGGGCAACATTCTGAAAACGGTTCACCAGTACGACAAGATATTTGATGGAGATTTTGGTCAGATAAGAGAGCACGTAGTGGTCGAAGCTACCTGGTTAGGAAATTTTGAACCATTTTCTGAAATGCAGGTCAGTTCCTATATCTATGAAATGATGAAAGCCAAAGGCCAAGACGAATTGATCGAACAGTACAAGATGGCTCCATTTACCATTCAGGTATTGAGTAAGCTGAGAACAATCTGTGAGAAGATCATGAGCTTAGTAAGGTTTTCCAGATCAGAAGACCCCATAGCTGACCTAAAGAACAAAATTCGGCACGTGTATGACATCCATCAAATGCTGAAAGATGAAGAAATCCGGCAGTTCCTTGAACGTAGTGATTTCGATGATATGCTTATAAAGGTGGGGAATGACGACATGATTGGCTATAAGAACAATAACGACTGGATTCCTGAACATCCTTCAACGGCACTCATATCTGATAAACCACAAGAAACATGGGAACAACTCAGTACAGAATACAATGGTAATTTCAAAGATTTGGTAACAGGCGAGTTACCTCTTGAAAAAGAACTCATTAAAACTCTAAGAACTGTAGCTGATAGACTCAGAAAGATTAATTGGAAATTAAAATAACGTTTGCCAATACTAAGCCGAATAGCTGAAATACCCTCGAAAAATGTCAAAAGACAATTTTGAAGCATTATGGCCTGCCGAAACACAAATTCCCAACATACTCCTTGATGTATTTCTGCAAGAAGCCTCCGACCTGCAGGAATGGAGCCGGCCAGACCAGGAAAAACTGATATAATTATGTCACCACCAATATTGCAAAAATCCGATAAAAATCTTATTATTCCACCAATAGTGCTTTATAGTGCACTTTTGCTTGTGATTACATAATAAAAGATATGGTGTGCAGTATATAGTGCATTTAAATGCTCTTTTTATTGTATTTTGAGAACTTGTCATCCGAGGTATAAGTAAAATATCCTGGATACCCCAGCTATTTAGCAGCCCGTCTGCAAAGCAATTTAGGATAGAAAAATATTTATCATAAATAAAATTCAAACAACTACCTACATCTAGGTATTTTGCTGTGCTTTTCGATGAATATTTAGGATTTGATTATGTAATGAACTAGGTTCAACACTTTAAATAAGGTAACCGATGGAAAGCGGTTTGTAAATATTTGTAAGCGTTTACAGTCGTTTGTTGTCGGTTAGTAAAAATACAATCCGGATAAAACACACTAGGTTGTTTTACTCGGATGTTGTGCGGCAGCCACAAAAACATCCGAGCATCATTTAACTAAGTAGGATAATCTGACTTTTCGACAAAATTAAAATCAATTGTTGAAAAATATTTTTAAGCTTCCTATTAACTATCAGGAATATTTTGCTATATTTGCGATGTATTAGTTCTTTGAAAAAATGTTTTGGTGTTTATGGACTCAATGGAGTTCACTTGACTGTCTGAAAAGACAACCCTAACGGGTAAATTAACGACACTCAATCATTGTCCCTGTCAGACTGTCCCTCATAAGACTGAATGATGTAAGATGATATTGGTTCAATCGTTATTATGCTATTATTTATTAAAAGTAGGAAATTTAAGTGAGTGTATGAGAACATTGTTTACACATTGAGTGCATAGACTTTAACTACCATTTTATTTACGACAGAGTTGGTTAAGCAGAACAACAATGTCGTTGTTCATTAAAAACAAAGTAAAATGAGTAGATTAAAACAAATCCAGAACATTGATAACTTGGTACAAGGTATCACAGTTATCGCAGAGAGCCAGTGTTCTCTTTCGGAACAAGACAGAGTTGTCTTGAATGAAGCATTAGAAAGACTTCAAAATCTGAAACGGAAAAAAGGTAAAACCAATGAACAAATTCTTGACGAGTTTGCAAAAGTCATTGAGTTGTTAACCAAGTTTTTCGTTTGAAACCAGATTAGATGTCCAAAGATGCCGATTAAAAAACCGAACACTCCTTAATTTTTTTCAAGCAAATCGAAAATGGACTTAGGCAACGTCATAAAAAATATTAGAAAGCAAAAAAGGCTAACTCAAAACGAGTTTGCCTCTTTATGCGGTATTACTCAAACTTATCTTTCACAAATTGAAGGAAATTTGAAAGAACCAAATCTTTCTACTTTAAAAGCAATTAGTGAAAAACTAAATATTCCATTGCCAATCTTATTCTTTTTGTCAATGACTGAAGATGATGTTCAGCCGAATAAAAGGAAGGCGTTTGAAATAGTTAGTCCTTCAGTAAAATCATTAGTAAATGAATTCTTCGCAGTATAAAAAGAATGAGTTCAAAAAACTGTGTGCAGCTATTGGCTTTAAACCAAAAGATGTTGAGACTTTAATTTCAAACATTGATAGCTTTTATAAAGAGTGGGTTGAAAAGAAAATAGATAAGAAAACAGGAGACTTAAAAAAATACAAGGACGGGACAGTAAAGAAAAGAACTATTCGTCCATCATTAAAGGAACTAAAAGCTATTCAAGGAAATATCAAGAATAAGATTTTAGTTCCCATTCCTCTTCCTGACTGTGTTCACGGTGGAGTAAAAGGCCGAAGCAACATAACAAATGCAAAACCACACCAGGGGAATAAGTTTCAATTCACAACTGATTTACAAGAGTTTTATCCTAACATTAGCTCACAAAGAGTGTATGAAACCTTTGTAAAACTGAAATTTTCACCACACTATTCCCATTGGCTAACCAAGTTGACAACTTGGAAGTTTGAATTACCACAAGGAACACCAACAAGCACCCATATTGCTAACCTCGTTTTTCTTGAAACAGACACACAACTAATTGATCTGTGCAAAAAGCACGGAATTACCTACACAAGATATGTGGATGATTTGACTTTTTCATCTCAAAAGGATTTTCGCCCATTATTAAATGACATTCTAAAAATTGTGACATCAAATAATTTCAAACTAAGCTATAGAAAAACAAAATATAGTGGAAACCAAACCGTAACAGGAATTGATGTTTACTTAAATAAAATTGATGCTCCTGAAAAAATTATTGAAAAGGCAAAGGTTGAATCAGAAAAAGAATTGGATATAAAACCTTATTCGAACTACTTGAATAATATTAGAAAGACAAACAGAAAAAATGCCGACCGCACAACAATGGCTAAAAAATCATAGCCACCCTGCGGGATGGCAACGCTTTTTAGCCGGGTCGTTAATCCCCCCTACCTCTCCAAAACCACCGTAGTTACACTCTTCCCCAGTACACTTATTACCACCTCATTTTCATTAACTTCCAAATTTCTGAATGACCTATCCAGCAGTAAAGTGGTAGAGTAGGATCCGGCAGAGGTGATAGTGGCACCACCATTAACAGAAAAACCTACATCCGCTACAGCAGTCTCAGTGGGATTAATGATGACCACCACAATTTGGTCATCACCCTCATAGGCTGTAATATTTAACCCGGTCAACTGGTCTTCATTGGCTTCAATCCTTACATAGCCTGGTCTTATGTATTTAGAATAATGAGAAAAAGCTATGCCTCTTTTCAAAATCTCTCCTTCAGCGGTGCCTTGCGTACCATCCCCTAAAAAGGAATAATATCTTTTGGTATACCACCAGATATAGGCATTCCAGTTAAAGCGCATAGCATCATGTATCGTTAAGGCCATTTCCATGGTTTCATCCCATATTTCCTCATCAGAATAAGAAGTCCAGGCAACCGCCCCGGTATTCCCCGTTCCAAGGTTCATTAAATACTCCGTCATCCATATTTCTTTACCTGCTTGCTCTGCTAAAGGCAATCTGGCTAAGCCACCTCCGTAAATATGCCCGGCAATAATATCGGTATTGGCATAAGCTTCGTAGTTTTCCTTCAATAAAAATCCACCGGTGGCATTGCTGTTGCTTTTTAAAGCAGAGGGTGGCGACCAAGGCGAAGCGATCATTTCAGCTCCATAACTGAGAGCTGGCTGTGCTTGTGGTACTAGATTTTGCCAATCAGCTGGGTTATAGGGTAATTTAATTCGGTAAATAATAAAACCCAATCCATCATTCTCTGAGCTAAAAACTTATTACTCTTGCTCGGCATTAAGATCTAATGCACCATAAAAAATGCCACTGGCACCTCCAAACCCGGAAATTACCTGATAAGTTACTTCCGGATTAATGTTTACATTAAAATTAGCCTCGTTAGGTGGAATTACAGGCCCATTTTCCTCGTTATTATTAAATGCATTTAAAAAGAGTAAGAAAATTAAGGTTGATAATATATATTTTAAGAGTTCTCATAATTAATCAATGGTAAGCCCTTCAGCAAATCCTCTGTGGGCAATTTTGTAATTAAAATCACTATCGTACATTAGTGGCCAGTCGCTCCCACCATCATACAACCAGCTATCATTATCACGCATACCCCATATAGTTAATCCATATTGTTGGGCCGCAGGTACAGTATTATAAATTTCGGCGACCGTTCTATATTTTGCTTCCTGGGCATCTGCCCTTGCTTGTGTAAATTCAGTGATGTCATTATTATAATTAACTTTTACATCCAGTTCTGAAAAATGAATCAGTAATCCTGTAGCTATTGCACTGTTAGTGGCTTCTATAATATCATTACGACTAGGAAAGTCATGGTTAAGATGCATCTGAAAGCCAATACCATCAATGGGAATGTCATTTTCCTGGAAATCTGCTACCATATTGAGCATAGCGTTCCTTTTAGCCGTTTCAAATTCCATATTATAATCGTTATAGAATAATTTTACATCAGCATCCGCTTCTCTTGCCCAAGTGAATAATTTTGAGACATAATCCGGACCCATTCTGCTTTGAAATAAGGTGCTTCTTAAGCCACCGCCTTCAAATACTTCATTGACAACATCCCAACCTGAAACCACAGAAACTTCTTCACCATCCACCATCATTTTTTCTTCGGCAAAATGTGCTACTGTAGTTTTTACATACTCTTCAATGAGTGCAGAAAATTCCTCATCTGTGCCATCAAAATTATTTAACCAACCGGGAATAGAAGCATGCCAAACCAAAGTGTGTCCGAAAACACGAAGCCCATTGGATTTAGCATAAGCAACAATTGCATCTCCATCTCTATAATCATAATTATCCGGGCCTCTATAAATATTGGCCATCTTCATGTCATTCTCTGCAGTAATGCTATTGAAATCGTCCAACAGAATGTCACGAAAATTTTGGTCTGAGGCTGATGTAGATGTTAACTTACCTGCAGAAACTATATTGCCCACAGGATAATCTACCAGACTTTTTAATGGGTCACCAGGGCTATATAAAAACGGACTGTTATTATTTTCCTGATCATCATTAGAATCGTCATCATTAGAATCATCATTATCATCATCTGCCACATCTGTGGGTCCTCCTACAATGGGTGTGGTAGGTTCATCATCACTACCGCACGAAAACATAATTGCTGCTAAGAATATTAATAGGTACTTTTTCATAATATTTATCTTTAATTCTTTAATTAATTCACTTCAATTTGATAGGCAATTCCTTGCTCTAATCCTCTTAACTCACTTAATCCTTTTAATCGGCCCAGTAGAGAATAGCCGGGATAAAACTTTTTATTTGCTTCTACAGAGTGCAAAAACCCATGATCGGGTCGCATGGGTAAACTCAGCTTCCTTTTCTGCATCAGTGCTAAAATCTTCTTGATGATCGATTCCATATCCACATCGCCCTGCAAATGAGGTGATTCTTTAAAAATCAACTCGTTTTCTTTGATCACATTTCTGAGATGTAAAAAATGAATACGATCGCCAAATGCATCAAAAATAGCATTCAAATCATTTTCTTTGTGTGCCCCCAATGAGCCGCTGCAAAAGCATAATCCGTTTGCCTTAAGCGGTACAGCCTCAAAAATTTGTTTTAAATCCGCTTCAGTAGAAACCACACGTGGTAAACCCAGCACCGGAAATGGAGGGTCATCCGGATGAATGGCTAGTGACACACCCTCTAAATGAGCGATAGGAGCCACTTCCTCAAGAAATAAAATGAGATGCTCCCTAAGCTTTGCCTCATCAATAGCTTTATAGTCTAATAAATGCCTCAGTAACTGATCTGAAGTAAAGTTCACTTTACTGCCTGGTAAGCCTAGCAGTACGTTCTTAAACAGTAGCTCCTTGGCTTCATCTGATAATTTTCGGCCATAATTGTTGGCTTCCTGCACCACTTCTTCCTCATAATCTCCTTCGGCTTCAGGCCGCTTTAGGAGGAAGATATCGAAATAAGCAAAAGCGATTTTGTTATAGAGCAAATTTCGCGTGCCATTTTCATTCAAATGGTTTTGTTCTGTTCTTACCCAATCAAGAATGGGCATAAAATTGTAGGTAATTACGGTTATGCCACAACTTCCAATATTTTTAATGCTCTCTTTATAATTGGCAATGTATCTTTTGTAATCACCTGCTCTGCGTTTAATGTCCTCATGCACCGGTAGGCTTTCAATTACAGTCCATTCCAATCCGGAATTTCTAATTTCTTCCTGCTTTCGCTGGATGGCTTCCACTGTCCACATTTCACCTACCTTCACTTCATGTAATGCAGTTACTATCCCGCTAATACCACACTGCTTTAAATCAGCTAATGAAATGGTATCCTGTGGACCGAACCAGCGCATGGTCTGTTGCATTTTAAACATGGTACATCTATTAAAAGCCAATGCTATTACCTCCATCAATGGGAATGCTCACACCTGTAGTGTATTTAGATTCTGAGGAGGCCAAAAAATAGACCGCATCTGCTACATCTGAAGGCTCTCCTAATTTACCCATTGGCGTTCGGCTCAATACCCTGTTTTTTCTATCCGAGTCGTTACTGAGTACTTTTTCCGACATATCTGTTCTGATAAATCCCGGGGCAATGCAGTTTACTCTGATGCCTAAAGGTGCTAAATCGACAGCCATGGAGCGGGTCATTCCTTCAATAGCAGCTTTACTGGCGGTATAAGCAATTACTTTAGGTATTCCATACAGGGCAGCCATGGAGCTGATGTTAATAATGCTCCCGGATTCCTGTTTTTTCATCTCTTTTGCCACTTCCCGGCTGATAGCAAAAACGCTTAATACATTGGTGTTGAAAATATTTTGAAACTCCTCATTAGTTACCTCCAGTATATCTTTTTTCATATTTATACCGGCATTATTCACCAAAATATCTATGCTTCCGGCTTCAGAGGCTATATCTTTTATAAGAGATGGAATTCCAGTTAAATTATTCAAATCAAAAATGCGGAACTTGGCATTTTCGCCTAATTCGCAGCATGCTTTCTCCGTTTTTTCCTTATTTCTTCCAATAATATAGGTGATAATACCCTTATCACATAGCTTTTTGGCAGTAGCAAAACCTAATCCTGCATTTCCTCCTGTTACTATGGCTATCTTATTTTTCATTCGTTGATTACTGCTTTAATTAATTACTGATTAGTTCCAGTCGGGCCTAATCCCCGGAGCAAATGGAAATTCAAGAGATTGATAATGCTCTAAGGTTTCAGGGGCTTTATCTACCCCTTCCGGCAATGGAAGTTCGGAAAATTCCTGAAAATATAGCAGGCAGGCGTTTCTCCACCACTTAGCCTCTTTTAATTGCATTTCAAGAAGCATTTCTACTTCTTCAAATCTTTTATCGTCTACATAAGGTTTCATTTGTTGCCAATGATCCTTCATGTCTTTCACCTCGTCAACACCTTCCTGATACATTAATGCAATTCCATCCCATAAAGTTTTGCCTGATTTTAATTGATAATCCCAGGGTAGGTGATGGAACCAAAGCAATAATTCTTCAGGAGTAGTTTCAGGGTCATTGAAAGTTTTCCTTAAGGGTGAGGCATACTGTGCTATGGCATTACTTCCGCTCTCAGATCTATCAAAACCAATCCCAAAACTATCGGCTTTATGGTAATATACTGAAGTCCAATCTGCTCTGCCCATATCAGAAATCCATGGTCCCGGTCCGTAATGATGGTGAGCATCCATGATATGGTGTAAGCCCAAGGGAGTCATATATTTCACTACCGTTTCCCTGGAGTTGATTAAAGTTTCCTTCATAGGTTTCACAAAAGATTCCTCATTGCTAAAGGTAGATCGCAACCATTCCTCAGCAATTTGTTCAGGAGCAAGAGAAGGATTCCATGCTAATCTACCATATCCGTACCAGTTAGCCTGCAAAAAAGGGTGCCCTGTCCAGCTATCATCCGTGCCAATATTAGCAACTCCTGCAATTTTATTGTTATGTAATGATCCATCAATCACTTTTTCCACCGTGGAATTTTCTCCCTTTTGATAGGTGTCTGCTTCCAGCACTTCCTTAAAAAGCTGAGGTAAAAAAACCAGATGGCTGCTGAAACCTAAATACTCTTGAGTGATTTGAAATTCCATCATTAAAGGAGTTTTAGGCATTGCGCCAAACATCGGGTGAAAAGGCTCTCTTGGCTGGAAGTCAATAGCTCCATTTTTCACCTGCACCAATACATTATCTGCAAATTGCCCATCAAAAGGAACAAATTCAGAGTAGGCTTGCTTAGCGCGATCGTCCGGATCATGCTCTGAATACACAAAAGCACGCCACATCACAATACCATTGTGTGGAGCCAGGGCTTTTGCCATCATATTAGCGCCAGCCACATGTGTTCTGTTGTAATTTTGCGGACCAGGCTGGCCTTCAGAATTAGCTTTAACGGTAAAACCACCAAAATCAGGCACATATTTATATATTTCATTCACTTTTTCGGTCCACCAATTTTGCACTTCTTCATTGAGCGGATCAGCAGTGGATAAGCCTCCAATTTCTATGGGGGCGGAAAAACGAGCCGTTAAATACACCTTTATCCCATAAGGACGAAAAACATCTGCCAGGGCAGCTACTTTTTCAAGGTAGGCAGGGGTTAAAATGAGTGCATTGGCATTTACATTGGTTAAAACTGTGCCGTTAATGCCAATAGATGCATTGGCTCTAGCATAATCAATATAGCGCTGATCTATATACTCAGGTAATTTATGCCAGTTCCAGATGGAAAAACCTGCATAACCCCTTTCTACAGTTCTGTCTAAATTATCCCAGTGGTTTAAAATTCTGATATCTATTTTTGGGTTCTCAATAATCGACAGGTTTTGAATAGGTTGCTGTGTTTGCAGTAATCTCAAAAAATGATAAGTACCATATAATAATCCAACATCGGTTTTGGATGTAATAAATGTTTGGGTATCGATTGTCTTGATAAGAAAGCCTTCATCTGAAAGTTGAGTAAGCTCTTTTTGCAACTTTTTTACTGTTTGCTTCTTTAGATTGGAGGCCTTGCTTATGATGAGCTTGCTATTCTCAGGAGTTTTTATATCAGGACTTTTCCCCAACATCCTTTCTAATGCCGGCATCAATTCTTTACCGATAATATCTAATGTAGCACTACCCGTCTCAAAAGAAACACTTTCCAATGCTTTATTATATTGATCAGAAATTGTACTTTGTTGAATGGGCTGGTAGCGCAACCATAAACTATCTGCTTGCCTTCCGTAAATGCTTAATTGGCATGTGAAAAGTAAAAAAATGATAAGTAGTGTTTTTATATTTTTCAAGGTATAAAGCTAGATGAATGAAATCGATTTAAATTATGAATAAGTACAATTATAACAAATATTGACTTAAAATCTAGTAAATTAAATTAAAAATTTAGAAATTAACAAAAAATTACGCAATCGATTGTGTATAATATTTATTTGTATTAAAATTACAAGTGCAGAATAATTGCATTTGCTATTGATAAGTTTAAAAAACCATTGTATGAGCCATTTAAAAAGGTATTTTTTCGTATTTGTTGGAATCATAGTGCTTCAGGCATGTAATTCTGATCAAAAACCTAAGGAACAGTCGGCCAAGGAGCCACAAACAAAAGAAACGCCTGATTTTCCTTTTTATGATGCTTCACTCTCTATAGAGAAGCGCATATCAGATTTAATCGGACGATTAACGCTGGAAGAGAAATCTCTGCAAATGATGCATAATACCCCTGCCATTGAGAGGTTGCAAATTCCGCCCTACAGTTATTGGAATGAAGCCTTGCACGGTGTGGGCAGGTCGGGAATTGCTACGGTTTTTCCTCAGGCCATTGGTTTAGGGGCTACTTTTGATGCTGATCTAGCCTTTAGAGTATCATCCGCTATTTCTGATGAAGCACGAGCCATGCACAATGCTGCCAAAGCAAAAGGCTATCACCAGCAATATGGCGGGCTCACCTTTTGGACACCTAACGTCAATATTTTCCGTGATCCACGCTGGGGTAGAGGTCAGGAAACTTACGGAGAAGATCCTTATCTAACCTCTCAAATAGGAGCCGCTTTTGTAAAAGGTTTGCAGGGAGACGACCCCGACTTTTTAAAAACTGCTGCCTGTGCCAAGCATTATGCAGTGCATAGCGGTCCTGAAAAACTAAGACATGAATTTAATGCAGAAGCCTCCATGCAGGATATGTATGAAACTTATCTGCCAGCTTTTAAGGCTTTAGTAGATGCAGGAGTAGAATCTGTGATGTGTGCCTACAATAGCACTAATGGCGAGCCTTGTTGTGCCAATGAATACCTTATTGATGAAGTGCTGTTAGGAAAATGGAATTTTAAAGGCCATGTGTTAAGCGATTGCTGGGCTATTATTGACTTTTATGAACAAGAAAAAGGCCATGGTGTGGTAAAAACCCCTGAAGAAGCAGCCGCTTTAGCTGTTAAAAGCAATATCAGCCTGAATTGTGGCAGTACCTATGAATTTTTACCAAAGGCAGTAGAGCAAGGGCTGATCACAGAAGCAGAAATTGATGAACAATTAGCCATTCTGTTAAGAACCAGATTTAAGTTGGGATTATTCGATCCGGCCGGTTCCAATAAATACGATGATATTTCCATTGATGTGGTAGATAGTGACGAGCATCGCCAATTAGCCAAGGAAGTAGCACAAAAAAGTTTAGTAATGTTAAAAAATAATGGTGTCCTGCCGCTTAAAAATGATTTAGCTAAATACTTTATTACCGGACCTAATGCTGCTAATGTGGATATACTTTTGGGTAATTACTATGGAGTAAATCCTAATATGGTCACGATATTAGAGGGTGTGGCCGCTGCTGTTGATCCTGCTTCTCAGTTGCAATACAGAATGGGTGCTCTCTTAGATCGAGACCCGGTAAACCCGATGGATTGGGCTACCGGAAATGCCGGAAATAGTGATGTGACAATAGCTGTGATAGGTATTTCAAGCTTGCTGGAAGGTGAGGAAGGAGAATCTCTGGCATCGGCAACCGCTGGCGATAGATTGGATTATAACCTGCCTTCTAATCAAATAGATTTTCTTAAAAAATTGAGAGAAGCTGCAGGAGATAAACCTATTATAGCGGTAGTAACGGGTGGAAGCCCTATGAATTTAGCAGAAGTACACGAATTGGCCGATGCTGTTTTATTAGCCTGGTACCCGGGTGAAGAAGGGGGTACTGCTGTGGCAGATGTGCTTTTCGGGAATATATCGCCTTCAGGTAAGTTGCCTATCACTTTTCCTAAATCATTGAATCAGTTGCCTCCTTATGAGGATTATACCATGAAAGGCAGAACTTATAAATACATGAATGAAGAGCCTCTCTATCCCTTCGGTTTCGGATTAAGTTATACTTCTTTCAGCTATGAAAATTTAAAACTTTCTGCAGATAATGTCAATACAACTGATGATCTTCAAATTACTGTAGATATCAGTAACACAGGTGAAACTGCCTCAGACGAAGTAGTGCAATTATATATTTCTGCTACAGAAACCTCAATTGATGCTCCAAACTTTGAATTAATAGGCATCCAAAGAGTTAACCTGGCTGCAGGAGCAAGTAATCAATTGAATTTTACAGTAACTCCGGAAATGAGAGCATTAATCAACACTGAAGGAGAAGAAGTAATGGAGTCGGGTAAATTCAAAATCTACCTGGGAGGTTCCAGCCCAATGAGTGTAAGTCAGGATTTGGGTGCAGCTCCTATGGAAACCGCAGTTTTTACAGTACAATAATAAAATGAAAGGAATGAAGAGCTTTATTGATGATAATTTTTTGCTGGAAACAGAATTTGCAAGGGAACTCTATCATAGTTATGCGAAACAAAAACCCATTATAGATTACCATTGTCATTTACCACCATCCGAGATTGCACAAAACAGGCAATTTGAGAATATGACGCAACTTTGGATTGATGGGGATCATTATAAATGGCGTGCTATGCGTAATTTGGGGATTTTGGAAGATTTTATTACAGGCAAAGCAACCGATAAGGAGAAATTTGACAAATGGGCTTATACCATTCCTTATGCTTTAAGAAATCCGCTTTATCATTGGACTCATTTAGAGCTTCAAAGATATTTTGGCATCCAGGAAACCTTTCATTCTGAAAATGCTGATGCCATTTACAAGCATTGTAACCACTTGCTAAAACAGCCCGAATATTCTACCCAAGGCCTAATTAAACAGCAAAATGTAGAAATAATCTGCACCACAGATGATCCGCTGGATGATTTATGGCATCATCAAAAGCTAAGAAATTCAGATTTCTCTACTCAGGTGCTTCCTACTTTCAGACCGGATGGCATCTTGGGCATTGAAAAAGACGATTTCGTGGAATACATGGAAACGCTTTCTACCATAAGTGGAGTAAAAATCAAAAATTTAGAATCTCTGAAAGAAGCCATTCAAAATAGAGTTGATTTCTTTCATGCAAACGGTTGTAGGCTTTCGGATCATGGGCTACCACATGCCTATGCTTTGCCATTTACACCTGAAAAGGTGGATGAGATACTCAAAACTCGTTTAGCAAAAGGAAATATTTCTGAAACGGAAGAGCAACATTACAAATCCGCTTTAATGTTTTACCTGGGATGTTTTTATGCAGATAAGGGCTGGACTATGCAATTGCACTTAGGCCCTATCAGAGATAATAACACCCGAGTTTTGGAAGAAATTGGTATTGATGCAGGCCTCGACAGCATTGGTGATTTTGCCCAGGCAGAAAATCTGGCTTCCTTTTTAGATAGTCTAGATACCATAGATAAACTACCCAAAACCATCATTTACAATTCAAACCCAAATGATAATGAAGTTTTTGCGACTATGGCAGGTAATTTTAGTGAAGCGAAAATTAAAGGGAAAGTACAATTTGGTGCTGCCTGGTGGTTTTTAGATCAGAAGAGTGGCATTACCAACCAGTTAGACGCACTTTCCAATATGGGATTAATCAGTTGTGCCATTGGAATGCTTACCGATAGCAGGAGCTTTTTATCTTTCCCAAGGCACGAATATTTTAGGAGGATATTATGTAATCTTTTCGGAAACGATGTATCACGGGGTGAGCTTCCTAACGATATCAAATGGATGGGTAAATTAATTAAAGATATCTGTTATCATAACGCAAAAGATTATTTTCAATTTCCTGTACACAAGCCTAAGGATATAAAGACTTTGGTGAAATAGTATAAAATCAATGATTCTGGCTCTTCAACTTTATCTATGCGAAATATTCTTTACAGCCTTATTATTCTAACCCTTTTTATTTCTTGCAAAGATTTAAAAAAGGGGAAAGAAATTAAGCTGGCCCACAGCCTGAGTGAAGCACATCCGGTGCATAAAGCGATGGTTTTTATGGGCGAAAAAGTGTTGGAAAATTCCAATGGGAAATTACGCTTGGAAATATATCCCGGAAGCCAGCTGGGATCGGAACAGCAATGTTTGGAGCTATTGCAAATCGGTAGCTTAGCCATGACGAAAGTTTCAGCTGCGGTAATGGAAAACTTTTCCCCCAAACTGAAAGTGTTCGGTTTCCCCTATTTATTTAGGGATGATGAACACAGGTTTGCAGTGTATGACGGTTCAATTGGTAAAGAATTATTGCTAGATGGTGAACAATACTGGCTCAAAGGATTAACCTATTTTGATGCAGGGAATAGATCTTTTTATACAAAAACTAAGCAGATTAAAACGCCTGCTGACTTAAAAGGATTAAAAATTAGGGTGATGCAAAGCCCAACCGCCATAGATTTAGTAGAGAGCTTTGGTGGTGCTGCCACTCCTATTTCCTGGGGTGAGTTATACACAGGCTTGCAACAGGGAGTAGTGGATGGAGCTGAAAATAACTTACCTAGTTTTTACAGCTCTAAACATTACGAAGTAGCAAAATTTTTAACCATCAATGAGCACTCCTCCATTCCTGATATTTTAGTGATAAGTACTATTATCTGGGATGATTTATTTGAAGAGGAGAGAGCTTGGCTGATGAAATCTGTGGAGCAAGCTACTGAATACCAAAGAGTTTTATGGAAACAGGCAGAGGAGGAAGCCTTGAGAGAAGTAGAAAAGGCAGGAGTAAATATTTATTATCCTGATAAGAAATTGTTTAAGGAATTATCGCATCAAATGGTAGATGATCTTAAAGAGCGTGATACTGCTATGTATAATCTGGTGAACCAAATTAAAGAACAAAATTAATGCGATTTAAACTCAATACTTTTTTAGAGTGGACTTTGGCTATTTTGTTGGCTTTGATGATTATTGATGTTTTATGGGGTGTGCTTACCCGGTATTTACTAAATGCGCAAAGCTCCTGGACTGATGAATTAGCCCGCTATTTCCTTATATGGATTGGAATGTTAGGTGCAGCCTATGCCTCTGGTAAAAATCTGCATATTGCTATCGATCTAATTTCCGCAACTTTAAGTATTAAAAACCTAAAGCGATTAACGGTTTTTATTGCTTTACTGATTTCGGTATTCGTGTTTCTCATCTTTATCATTGGAGGCAGTCGCTATGTTTATATAGCTTTTAAACTAGGTCAGCTTTCTCCAGCCTTACATATTCCTATGGGCATTGTATACAGCATTTTTCCTCTTTCAGGTCTGATCATTATTTACTTTAAGCTGAACGATTTAGCAATGTTGTTTTCACAAAAATTAAATCCAAGCGAATGGAAATAGCCATCTTAGTTTTAAGCTTTATTATTTTGGTGGCTATAAGAGTACCTGTCGCCTGGAGCATTGGTATTTCCTCCCTACTTACCATCATCATCAGTGTAAAAACCATTCCTGCATTTACTACTATTGCACAAAGAGTGGTGACTGGTTTGGATAGTTTTTCCTTACTGGCAATTCCTTTCTTCATATTAGCAGGCCATATCATGAACAAGGGCGGTATAGCCAAAAGGTTGATCGCTTTTGCTAAAGCTATAGTAGGCAGCCTGCCTGGTGGCTTAGCCCATGTAAATATTGTAGCAGCTATGTTATTTGGTGCTATTGCCGGCTCAGCAGGTGCAGCCGCTGCCGCAATTGGCGGCTTTATGTCTTCCCAGATGGAAAAAGAAGGCTATAATAAAGAATATGGAGTGGCCGTAAATGTTACTTCCGCCACTACAGGTTTATTAATTCCGCCAAGTAATATCTTTATCATCTATTCACTGGCCAGTGGAGGAGTGAGTATTGGGGCTTTATTTTTAGCCGGCTATTTACCCGGTTTGTTAACAGGCTTTATGCTGATGGTAGTGGCTTATATTTGGGCGAAAAGAAAAGGATACCCTACCGCCAATAAGAGCTCTTTCAATTTACTACTAAAAACATTTATAGGTGCGGTACCTAGCTTGTTTTTACTCATTGTGGTAATTGGAGGAATAGTGGCAGGTATATTCACTGCTACGGAAGCTTCTTCGGTGGCTGTTTTATATTGCATTTTGCTTTCACTGCTATACAAAGAGGTTCAACTAAAAGATTTCAAGACTATTTTTGTGGAATCTACCGTCACTATTTCTGTTGTGATGTTACTCATAGCAATGTCACTGGCGATGTCCTGGGTGATGTCTTATGAAAATATACCACAAATGGTGACGGATTCACTTTTGGCTTTAAGTGATAATAAATGGGTGGTGCTGATCATCATCAACCTTATTTTATTATTTATTGGCATTTTTATGGATATGACACCTGCTGTGCTCATTTTCACTCCTATATTTTTACCGGTAGTAACCGCCATGGGAATTGATCCTGTGCACTTTGGTATTATCATGGTTTTGAATTTATGTATTGGTTTGTGTACACCGCCAGTGGGTGCCGTTTTATTTATTGGCGTAGGTGTGGCAGATACCACTATTCAAAAAGTGATTAAGCCCTTATTACCTCTATTTTTGGCTATGTTAGTAGCATTGGTGATCATAACAATTTTCCCGGAAATCAGCCTTTGGTTACCTGGATTATTTGATTTGGTATAGAAAAATCATCTTGACCAAAATCAATTAATAGGGCGCTATTCACTACCAAAAGGTCGTTCTCTGGCGCTTTTTGCTTAGGTTGCATGTCAATATTGGTATTATTCTCCCATCCATAGACTGGTTATCCTCAGTCTGCCAACTGAACCTCAAAAGAAGTATTAAAAAAAGCCTTCGCGGAAACTTTGCGCCATGGCGCCTCTGCGAGAGTTTTTCAAGCGTCAAGGACGCCTGCGGCCTGCATTGTTTTATGGTAGGGAAAAAGTATTGCCAGTCCGGCGAGGACAAATGATGGATAAGAGGATAATAATAAATAATTAAAAACTCGTTTTATCCAATCAAACCCTCTTAGAAGATTCCCTAATCACCAATTCAGTACTTAAAATTGTCATTTCAGAAACACTACTGTCATAAGTTTCTTCAGAGTGGTTTAAAACTCTCTGAGCAGCAATTTTTCCCATTTGGTAAGCCGGGTGTGTAACACTTGATAATGCTGGATCAACAATAGAAGCCATAGGGTCATCATTGAATCCGATGACTGCCAGATCTTTCGGGATATTTATCCCATTCTTTTTGGCATACATAATGGCACTTACAGCGGCAGTATCGTTGGAAGAAAATAGGCCGTCAGGCATGGGATCCAATGCAAGTAATTTTTTAGCGGCTTTATGCCCCTCTTCAAAACTTAGAGTTTTAAATTTAATAATGAGTTCTTTGTCAACAGGTAAATTATGCTCTTTTAATGCATCTAAATAGCCATTCATTCTATCTTTATAAACATTTCTGTGCTGTGCACCGGCAAAGTGTGCAATCCGCTTGCATCCTTGCTCAATTAAATGTTTAGTAGCTTTATAACCTGCAGCGTAGTTATCAATTAATACTTTGTAGGAGTTAAACTCTTCCGGCACCCTATCTACAAATACAATAGGAATGCGCTGATCAACAAACTGCTCAAAATGAGAGAAATCTTGGGTCTCCATGGCCAGGGACACTATTAATCCGCTAATCCGGCTATCAAAAAGTACTTTGGCATTATTTACTTCATTCTCATAAATGTCATCGCTCTGGCTAATAATTACATTATTACCTTGTTTTCTTGCATAATCTTCAACGCCACTAATTAAGGAAGCTACAAAAGGCCTATTGATGCGCGCAATCATGATTCCAATCGTATTGGTTTTACTATTTCTTAAACTGGCAGCCAAAATATTTCTTCTATAGCCCATTTCAGCAGCAGCCTCTTTTATAAGCTTTGTCGCTTTTTTGCTGATGGTTTTATCATCATTTAAGGCTCTTGAAATAGTAGAAGGGGAATAATTTATTCTTTTGGCAAGATCATAGATGGTGATCTTTTTTTTCTCTCTCATATATTAAAAAATAATATGCTATCTAACCGTTTACAGAAATTCGTGTAATTGATCTAAATATACAAATTAAATCTACTTCCATAAACACACACTTGTTTTTTTACTCTTTAAACAGGAAACTTTCAGGTGGTCCGAGATAAGTTTGCTGTAATTTGCCTGTTTCTACCACAATTTTCTGCAAAACCAATCCATTATCAATCAGATAGTATTTCAAGGTTTGATTACCCTTCAAGATGGTATGTAAACTAGTACTTACCTTAATATTATTGGCAACTGATTCATTCCAATTTTTACTGGAATTATCTTCATGCACATTCACAATTTGCGGCTCTTCATTATTAAAGCCTATGCCATATTGAAGGCCATCACCCTCCTTGTAATTTAGTGTAGGCGAAAAATATAAGTGCACTTTTACTTCTCCTTCAGTTAAAATATTGATCTTGTACTCCAGTCGTGGACTCATTTGCCTGATTTTATCCTGATTAATGGTTCTAGGTTGATAGATTACCCCTGATGCTGTTTTGCCCAAATTAGGTACTACCACCCATTCAGCTTTATCATTTTCTACTTGTTTTATGAAGTTTTTAGCTTCGATGGAAACGTAGCCATTAGACTCCAGAAAGCCGACACCGGGTAAATCCGAGATTTTACGGGTAGGAATAAAAATCTCCACTTTTGATCCACCACCTTCAATTTGAAATGAAGCTTCCGATTCTCCTAATGGTGCTTTTGTCCAATTGATAAAAATATCTAACGTTGACTGGTCATTTACTTTACCCTTTGATTTTGATAGAATTACCCATTCAGGTTTATTTTTAATTTTATAATTAAAAGGTTCACTACCTCTATTAAATTGGTCGATAGTATAAGTTTGGTCATTAAAAGAATCGAAAAAAGGAAGGCTAGCTTTTGAATTAGCTTTAGGCCACCATTCAACTGAGCCTGGAATAGCTATCCCCATTTCGCTTTTTTCTGGTAAGGCTAGTTTTTGCGTTTCCGGAATGCTGTTTTTTTCGGGCTGCTGCCAGTAAGTGTAACCTATGTGAGTTTGCGACATCATATGATTCCATTTGCCATCAGCCAATTCTGTATGATAGAACTTCATGAGTGCCGCATCTTTTTCAAACAGAGCTTCCACTTTTTCTGCATATTGGTTAGTGGAGGCTCGCCCTTGCTGGGCATACCATCTGTTTTTGGCTGTAGCAACGTATAGCTCGTTCAGGTTAGCACTGGCTTCCACCGGAAAAAGTACTAATTGATAATAAGCGTCCTGCAAATTTTGAGGTATCGATTTCTGAATGTTTTTAGCTTTTTCAACTAATGAGCTATACTCATTAACCACACGATTGGCCTCATTAAAATCATGCAAACAATAGGTTTCAGGAGAAAGTAATTCCGGTTTCCTGCGTGCATTGTATTTGGTATATTGCTGCATCATCTCAGCAATTTGATCTGCTTGATCAATCCCAAAAATATCTTTTGCCCATTCAATGTAATAATCTGGCAAATCCTTAGCTTCTATAGCTTCGGGATTCCATGCGAAATCGAGAAAGAACTGTGTAGGTAATTCCATGGGTTTAATATCACCCACGTTCACGATCCAAACACGGTCCACACCATGTTGGTAGGCTAAATCCATCTGTTCCCAGGTTCGTTCTATTTGGTTGGTATTAATCCACTTATAATTTCTTGGTCCCCCTACATAATCAAAATGGTAATAAATACCATAGCCACCTGATCGCTCAGGAGCATCTAATTCCGGTAATTTTCGAATATTACCCCAGTTATCATCACACAGAAGCAAAGTTACATCATCCGGCACACGCATCCCTTTTTCATAATACTCCTGCACTTCCTTGTATAAAGCCCACATTTGGGGTGTTTCCTCTGCCTGTTTACCTGTAGTTTCTGCAATAATTTCTCTTTGTTTAGCTACTATATCTTCCAAAAGCTCAATTGCGGTTCCTTCCGTCATGGGCTCATCACCATCTCCACGCATTCCAATAGAAACGATGGTTTCAGT
>JBBSPJ010000012.1:0-26478 GCA_038258905.1 Cytophagales bacterium | reverse complement strand
TGAAATCATAAAAACTATTTTAAATAACCATAGTAATAGAACCGTGATTTTTATTGGACCTATCTCACTATCGAGAGATGAAATCGATGAACTTAATTCTCATTCCAACATATTATTCATAGGTTCTCAACCTTTAGAGAAAATACCTGCCTTTTTAAAATATTCCGATTGTGCGATCATCCCTTTTAAATGCAATGAATTGACTAAAGGTATATATCCATTAAAAATTAATGAATATCTGGCAATGGGGATACCTGTAGTTTCAACTTACTTCTCAGAGGATATAATAAAGTTTAAAGAATCAATTTCTCTAGCAAAAGATCCTCAAGAATTTTCTAATCAAATTGAATGGGAAATAAGAAATAATAAACCAGGAAAAATACTACAAAGAATTAAAATTGCAAAAGAAAATACTTGGCCGAAAAGAGTAAACCAATTTTGGGAAATTTTAAATAAGCATTAAATACTGAAAATTAGTTTTTACGTTTCATATCAATTTAGAACTTATAAAAATCAATTGTTTAAGAGAATTTCACTAGTTTTATATAAATATTGACGTATTTTAAATAATTATTTTTTTATCTGAAATAAAACTTAATAATAATGCCTAAAATTTTGCAAATTTTAAGAAAGCTAAAATCCCTCTTGAAAGGAGATAACATTATAGCAGATAATTATAAAACAGTAAGTCAATTACTTTATTCAAATGAAAACAATCCTGAAACTGATAAAATAATTATCAATATGTTACCTAATCAGTTAAAGGGAAAAGTAAATGATGACCTTGAACGAGCTGCTGCTTCAGTACTCGAAAGAGTAGTTTTAGGAGCACTTATTAAGAGCCAAAAACCTAAAAAGGTTTTTGAAATCGGTACATTCAGGGGTTTCACTTGTTTGGCTTTAGCAGAGAATGCACCCGAAATAACAGAGATATATACATTGGATTTACCACCTGAATTAACGGCTAAAGACATTGCAGAAAAATATTATCAAACAACCAATAACTCAGGATTTCATAAAATGGACAAGGCAGATATAGAAAGATCTGTTGGAATTCTTATTTCGCTCTACACTGGTAAAAACAAAGTAACGCAGCTTTATGATGATTCCTCTAATATGGACTTCTCCCCTTTTAAAAGTGAAATAGATTTCTTCTTTGTGGATGGTTGCCATGCGTATGAAATGGCTAAAAAAGACACTTTAACAGCATGGGATTGCTTGTCTGAAGGTGGAATGATAGTTTGGCATGATTATACCTGGGAGTCAGTTAGAAAAGCGATAAAAGATGCAAACCTTAATACTCCTGTAACTTACATAAAAGAAACTTCTTTAGCCTATGCTATTAAGTCCTAAATAAAACTGAGCTTTAATAAGTGAAATAATTATTTTATGTTACTATTTTATTAATATTATAATTTCTTACAATATGCCTTTTAAAAATCCCAAGTGGATAAATAAAGATTTATATCAAATCGAAGATTATGATTTAATTCCACAGGATTTATATAACAAAATAAATCAAAACCTGAGGAAAAATATATCTAAAAACCCTGAAGTGAGTATTGTAATTCCTGCATGGAATGAAGAATTAAATATAATTAGATGTATTGATTCACTTTCTAAATTAAAAACCTCGGTATCTTTTGAAATTATTGTAATTAATAATAATTCTTCCGATAAAACACAAAACAGCCTGGATAAATTGGAGGTAAGGAGTTACCTACAAACTATTCAGGGCTGTGGACCTGCAAGGCAATTGGGTCAGGAAATGGCTTTAGGAAAATACATTTTGTTAGCAGATGCAGATTGCTTATACCCTCCAGAATGGGTAGACTTAATGTTAAACAAATTGAAGCAGCCTAATGTAATTTGTGTCTACGGTAAACACTCCTATATTGGCGAATCCACATCACTCAGATTCAAATTATCTGTTTATGAATTGCTAAAAGAAATATTGTCAGAAATTAGACATTTAAAAAAGCCATATCTTAATGCGTTTGGAATGAGTATGGGATATCTAAAAGAGGCCGGATTAAAGGCTGGCTTTGTCACAGATAACACTTGGGGAGAAGATGGAAGGTTGGCTTTTGATTTAATGGAGTACGGTAAAATAGTTAAAGTGAGATCGAATAATGCAAAAGTATGGACTAGTTATAGAGCTTTATTGAGAGACGGCAGTTTAATGCGCGCTTTTTTCACTAGGGTATTTAAAGAAATTTTAAGATTTAATATTTATTTCAAAAAAGAGAAAAAACACGATACTAAAACTTCAAAAAACGCTCCACATTCTATTCAGGAAAATATTCAATCGGTTAAAAACAAATTCAAAAGAAAAGACAATCTTTAACCCATTCATAACTATCTTTATTTACCAAATGGGATTTAAATAATCTATATGAAAAAGAAATTTACGAGTTTACCTGATTTTTTAATTATCGGTGCAGGGAAGTCGGGTACTACCTCATTGGACAATTACTTAAAGCAACATCCTCAAATATTTATAAGTGAAAGAAAGGAACCTAATTTCTTTGGATATGAATTAAACCAATTAACAGATTTCTCTGTGAAATCTGAAATAGACCATTATAAAGGATCTGTTACAAACATAGAAGAGTATTTGAAGCTATTCACAGCCGCTAATCAAAACCAATTAATAGGTGAGACTTCCAACACCTATATGTACCATCTAACCGCAGCTGATCGTATTTACCACTATAACCCAGAGGTAAAATTAATCGCCATTTTAAGACAGCCTGCCGAAAGATTATATAGCCGATATTTACATTTGGCGAGAGAAAATGAACTCCCCACAAAAGATTTTATAGATTGTTTGGATAAAAACAGCATTTGGTGGTGGAGAAATGATCTGGTGAAAGAAGGATTTTACGGTAAATATTTAAAAAAATACTATGACTTATTTGATAAAACACAGATAAAAGTCTTCCTTTTTGAGGATTTAAAAAATCACCCTGAAAAACTTTTTAAGGATATGTTTGAGTTTTTGAATGTCGATTCAACTTTTGAGCCCAATCTATCTGTAGAATATAATCAATCAGGTTTCATTAAAAATAAGAAAATTGATGCGATTTTTGGAGGAAAAGGAATTTTAAATAAGTCAATAAAGTTTATTCTCCCTAATAAAACCATATCCTCAATCAAAAGTAATATCACTTTGCAAAAGAAAATTCAATCCCTTAGAAATAAGAACTTACATAAACCTAAGTTTGATATTGAATTAAAAAACAAAATTACCAATGAAATTTACCTGGAGGATATTAAAAAACTGGAGAAAATAATAGAAAGAGATTTAAGTCATTGGTATTCCAAATAACTAATGAAAAAGTTATTATTTAATCACAATTAATAATACTTTCTGGCATTTTCAAACTGTAAATTTTACCTCCTAAAATTCCATTAGTCAATTCATCAGTTATTAAATAGCGTTTTTGACTTTTATCGAAATCTATTGCCTCTTTTTGACTAAAATGACCAAGTGAAAAAGTTTGGAACCTTCCTTTGAAAAATTCATCTCTGACAAAACAGGTGAAGAAAAATATTCTATTGTGAGACAGTAAAGCCAATACACCCAATTCTTCATTGATAGTTGCTCCGGTAATCCAATTTTCAAAAACGGTACCATCCCCGGTATAGAAGGTATCAATTAATTGGGCTATATGTTCGCCTGGTTGATCACTTAATTTGTATAATTTAATCTTACCTTTAAATGGCATACCCCTGCTTTTAGAAAACAAATATATATTATTGTTGAAATGAACCATTGCTTCTATATCAAACTCTAACTTATCTTTTGAAGGAGGAAATTCCTGCTGATCAGACAATTTAAACCTTATGATTTTAGCTGTAATTATCTTTTCGCTTATACTATCTGGATTAGGTAGCACATAAATTTTTAAATCATTTCGCTTATTATCATTATTACCAAAATCACCTATATAAAAATTTCCCGATCTATCTGAGGTTAAATCTTCCCAATCCTTCACTTTATTATTTAAGTACACTGTTTTAGTGATATTAAATGAATCTCTACCCAGTTGATACAAAACCGACTTCCCATGGTCATTGATAGTCCAGATATTACCTTCTCCGGTAATTTCAATTCCGGAAGAACCCTTTAACACTTGTGGTAAACTTGATAATTCCTCTATCTTCTGAGAGAATATATAGGAAGAAGATAATAAACAAGCTACTACTATTACCGCTTTTAATTGTATCATTTTAGTGTTAAAATTTAGCCATATCCAGAAAAAAGATTTACGGTTTAGAGAAATATATTCAACCCTTCAACTGGTATTTCTTTTCTATATTATAAAGTGTATTCAATAACTGTTCCCCTTTTATCTTTAGCACAGAATCCTGACTTAAATAAGGACTGATCGATTTAAGCATTTGAAATTCATTTACTACTTTTGGCGTGATAAACCTATTTTGATAAGCTTCATAAAAATGAATAAAAGGAGAAAGTGAAGCCACTGGAAACGGATATCCGGTTTTTTCTCTTATTACCTCGCGCGTGAAATTAGTATTGTTATAAAGGGATTTAATCTTCAAAGGGTGATAATCAAGATTAAGAGATGATGCCCAATCCTGCCATTTAAATTGGTTAATCCCTCCATATGCCTTTACAGGAATCCACGGGACTCTAAAAGCATCTGCAACTATGGCCGCATGCATTGCCTCTGCAATCACGACTTCAGACTGTTTTATTTGCCTAATGACGCTATAAACATCATTAGTGGGGCTAATATAATGTACATCAGACATTTTACAAATCAACTCCCAGTTATACTTTTCGGTACTTTCCCAATGTGGCATAAAAGAATATTTATATTTTTTTTCCAGCACCTCTTTTTCCATAAACTGTAGCAATATAGCCCCGTCACATATGGCTAACTTTTTATTTATTTTCAAAACTTCACAGGTCAATGGTCCTCTTACACAAAATATATCAAACGACTCATCAATATCGGGCAAAGCACCATAAGCAAACCCACTGCTAAATACTACCTTTTTCTTCGCTTCTCTGACATGATTCAATCCTAAAATAGAACCAATTCCAACAAATGATATCTCAGGATCTTGATCAAAAAATTCAGGTAAAAAATGATTAAAAATATAAGGATTTAGCGCATCGCCAAAATTATTTGACTTGAAATAATTTAAAATCATTGATTATTGCAGTTTGGCATCACAGTTTATATTATATTCAAAAATAATTAAATTGTTAGTAAGATTTCTATTTATATGAATTAATTTTGTCCAGATAATTCTTAGTATTTTATATTTAACTTTAAACATAAATACTTAAAAACAGTAACACTAAATAAAAAGTGACTGGATATTTACCTAAAAATGTTTTTAAGTACTATAACTTGTAGTTTAGGATATATTTTGTGAAAATTACATTGAGCTTGAGCTTTAATCATAACCATCTTTTAAAAAATCTACTAAAACATCAGAATGATAAATAATAAATCTATTCTTAAAGGGGTTATTCCACAGAAATTAGAAAAATTTCTCCGAAGGTTTAGAGATCAATATTTAAGATCCTATAAGGTTGAGAAATTACCAAAGCAAATATATGCAAAGCAAATAAAGAATTATAAAATATCTTTTTGCATTACATGTATGAACAGGCTTTTTCACTTGAAAAATACTATAAAACAAAATATAATTGATAATATAGATTATAGAAATCTTGAATTTATCGTAATCAATTATAATTCCAAGGATCATCTTGATCATTGGATGAAAGAAAACATGTCTGATTATATAGAATCGGGAATTGTAAAATACTATAGAACCGATGAGCCTAAATCCTTTCATGCCTCAAAAGCTAAAAATCTTTCTCATATATTAGCCGAAGGTGAGATTGTTTGCAACCTGGATGGTGATAATTTTACAGGTAAAGATTTTGCTTTTTATATTAATTATATGTTTAATCAATATGGTAAAAACATATTTCTACACTTTACAAAGAAACCATTTTGGGGTACCGAAGGTAGGATGGCCCTCACAAAAGAAAATTTTCTTAAGCTGGGATGCTATGACGAGGACTTATTACCTATTGGTCATGAAGATCATGATTTAATGAACAGAGGAAAAGCATTTGGTCTTAAATATATTAAAATTGAAATAGAGAATTTCCTCAGGTATTTGAGTAATACTGAAAAAGAAAAAGCTGAGAATTGTGTAAATGAACCAATCAGCTTTTATGTACTCGAAAAAGGCAATCAGCAAAAGTCTAATGAAAATATTAAAGAAGGAAAAATAATTGCAAACCCTCAAGGGTTGAGTAAATTTACTTTATACAAGAATTTCTCAACTGATCCTTGCTACTATTAATTTGTATAAAAGGACTTGAACCTTTATCAAAAATTACCTCTTTACATAAACCTCTACCGAGTCAGTCTTATATCCGGTAGGAGATAAGAATTTAGTAGTTTTTACATAGTTTTGTAAGGCACAATCCCTAACCTCATAAGGGAAAAAGTTATCTACGTCAGGCATATCTTCAAACAGAATAATATCATATTCTGAATTCTGTACTTTCTCACAAAGCATGGCTATTTCTCTATCAAATACAGCTACACCCTTATGATACCATAAAGGAAAATCATCACCTTTTGAAGGTTCATATTGTAATTCATATGCTAAAAAACTTAAATTTGACATATTCAAAACCTTTAGATTTTCACTTTTAGCTATAGGTAAATTTTTAATATGAATTAATCCTTCCTGTGTGTTTTTAGGTATTTTAATTCTCTTAAGCGTTTCAAAACCAGATTCAATCCATATTACAGGTTCATGTTTAATTACTGAATCAGATTTTGCAGCCCAGTTACCTTTTGCTACCACATCTGATGGTGGTGGTGTTAATAAGGAAGGTGCTATTTTCGCTATTACAGGTTGTGAGTATTTCCAATAATTATCAGATTTCCAAAAGAAAATTAAAAACGATATAATGATGAACACAAGCGCATTATTAAATCTTATGCTATTTTGAAGGTTATAAAAAATAAAAGCAATGACAAAACTATGAAAATAAAAATTGACTGTTGGTGGGCTAAAGCTAGTGACCTGAATAATTATGGATTGAAGAATAATACCAATTGTGAAGAGTGAAAATAATACAAAATTTTTATCTTCCCAGGTCGCTTTTAAACCTGTCTTATTAATTTTATAAATAATAATTATTGCTACAGATAAAAAATAACCTTTTAACCAATCCGATTGCGTAAAAATATCATTGATGAAATGATAACTACTTACTCTCGAATAATGTGGGCTCTGTCCGTAGTTAAACCAATATGAAAAATCATATTGTAAAAAAGGAAGCACTAAAATAAGATAAAAGAAAATAAAAGAACCTAGCATAATGAAGAGTGATTTCCAGTTTTTAGTATAAACAAAATCAATAATTAAAATACTAAAAACAAATAATACTGAAAGCGCCCCACCATCTTGTTTTGTCAACAAGGCAAGCCAAACAAAAAGTGCACTCACTATAAGGTAATAAAATTTAGTGCGCTTCATTACATAAAGTAAAACAAAATAAACCGCTACTAACTCAAAGAAAAAAACCGTATGATTATACCAGGGCCAAAAGTTAATTAAGGTGAATGAAAGGCACATCACTAATATAGAAAAAAATATTGTTGCCTCATTCAATTTAAAAATTTTCATTATCCCCCTAAAGGTGAGTAAGCTCATAAAATTAATAAAGGCTTGTGCTTTTATTAAAGTAATCATATATGGCCCAAAAATTTTGAAAAAGACAAAAGGTATAATCCAGAATCCATAACCTAAAGGCATTCCAAAATCCTTATAGGGTAATTGTCCTAAATACATTCTATATGCACCTTCCCAGGTAACATATATATTTACTCTGAAAGGAAGTTTGATTAATAAGGGTAATAAGGAAAAAATTAAAATGGTTCCAAGAACAAGCCACTTTAAATGTAAACTTTTTAATTCAAAAGGGAATCGCATATGATTGAGTAGTTGAAGAATTGCAAAAATATCAAAAATATTGAATATTTTCTTTGGTTATTAATATTTTTTTTATTTTTGTGAAGTTATATAGAAATAAGCTAATACAATATAACAACACTATAATTTCAGCCCGTATATTTATTGTTTCTAGGAAATTCAAATATTTAAATTTAAATTTAAAAATATTAAATATAACTTTAGTGCGATTCAATTTTCTACACTTATCATTTATATGAGATATTTTAATAATCCTGTATGGATCAATAAAAATTTACTTCAAATTAATAACTATGAATCTTTAGATGAGAATATATTTAGTATCATTAATGCTCAATTAGATCAAGTTATTTCAGCTAAGCCGGAAGTTTCAATTATTATTTCCGCATGGAATGAGGAGATTAATATTATTCGATGCATAGATTCTCTCTCGAAATTAAAAACAAATATCCTTTTTGAAATTATTGTTGTAAATAATAACTCAGGCGACAGAACACAGGAAAGCATAGATAAACTTCACATTAAAAAACTTTTCCAACCCATACAAGGCTGTGGACCAGCTCGACAGTTAGGACAAGAAAAAGCGCTAGGCAAATATATTTTGTTAGCAGATGCAGATTGCTTATATCCTCCAAAATGGTTAGATCTGATGATTAAAGAATTAAAAAAGAATAAAGTAATTTGCGTTTATGGGCGTTATTCTTTCCTTGCCGATACAAAATGGCTACGCTTTAGATTATCTATATACGAACAACTGAAAGATCTTATTGCTGAAATCCGACATTGGAAAAGGCCTTACTTAAATGCTTATGGTATTAGTATGGGATATCTTAAAGAGGCAGGATTAAAAGCAGGGTTTATTCAACATAATACCTGGGGAGATGATGGTAGATTAGCTTTCGATATGATGAAATACGGGAAAATCAAACAAGTAAAGTCGTCAGAAGCTCGCGTATGGACAAGTTATAGATCACTCTTAAGAGATGGTAGCCTTTCAAAAGCTTTTTACACGAGAGTAGTAAAAGAATTATTAAGAATTGGTGATTATTTTAAAAAAAGGAAAGATCATGACACAAACACCTCTACAAATGAACCACATACATTAAAGGAAAACGTTCAAGTATTAAAAAATAAATTAAAAACCAAAAAAAATGAAATCGATTAATTTGAAACGTATTAAATCTTTTTGAAAAGAATGTTTAATCAATTACGACTACCCTATTGGATTAAATTAATCCGACCACATCAATGGATAAAAAATCTATTTTTATTTATTCCTGCATTTTTTTCTGGTCATTTAGATGACTCGCTCTTATTTGTAGATTTATTGCAGGGCTTTTTAGCATTTAGTTTTGCAGCAAGTGCTATATATATATTTAACGATATAAAAGATGTAGAAAGCGATAGAAACCATCCTGGTAAAAGATTCAGACCAATTGCCTTCGGTAAGATTTCAATACCTGTGGCCTATTTTATGATAGTCGTACTACTTTTATTATCAATTTCAATATGTTACTTTTTAAATGATACTTTCTTATTTATTATTGCTACCTATCTTATTTTAAATCTGTTTTACTCCCTGGGTTTAAAAAAAATAGCAATTCTTGATATTATGATAGTTGCAAGTGGATTTATATTTAGGACACTGGGAGGAGGAATAATTGCTGAAGTACCTGTCTCAAAATGGCTTATATTAATGATCTTTCTTTTAGCATTGTTTTTAGCAATGGCCAAAAGATTAGATGATTTATTGATAGAAAAGGAAACAGGAATTATTAGTAAAAAAAATGTTGGAAAATACAATATCACATATATTACATCAGGCATCACTATGCTGGCCGGAATTATCATAGTTTGTTATATTATGTATTCAATTTCGGAAGATGTTATGGGTCGGCAACATAGCGACCAGGTATATTTAACCAGTATTTTTGTAATTGCAGGGGTGTTAAGATACTTACAAATTATATTAGTGGAAAATAAAAGATGGTCACCCACCAGAGTCCTTTATAAAGACCCTTTTATAATTATCACTATCCTTCTCTGGGCTATGAGTTACATATTCATCATTTACTTTTGAGAATTACACTAAAGGTAATCACTGTTTAAAGTCTTTTTTTCTATTACTGAATAAGGCTAACTTAAAAACAGCAAATACTTGAAAAGCATACTTTACAAATTTTTAGGTGATATTGAATCCCTAATCGTTTTTTCAGTAAAATAAGCCCTTTCAGGGCCATCTTCTGTTTTGCCCTTTACAAGCACTAGCTCCACGCTCCCAACATGGCCGCAGAGGGCTGCTTCTATGATTAACCATTTTCTTTTCTATTGCCGCTTTGTACGTTGAGCAGGATGAAAGGCATGAGGTGACAAATATTTTATTAGTGAGGCCAAAATCTTTAATACCACTCAATTTGTACAATATTAACACCGACTTTTATTCCGTGCATTGGAAGGATTATAACATCGTAAGTACGCATGGCTGCTCAAGAATATTTCTGATACGACACAAAAAAGCCATGCTTAATGATCGAAAAAAATTATTCTTACTTATAATTAATTTATCATTTTATTAATAATAATTTTAATATTTTAATTATATTTATATAAACTATCATATAACCACCATGAAAAATCTTCCAATTCTTTCAGTTATTTTTCTCTTTTTGTGCTTGAGTTGCAATCAGGATCAGGAAAATCTTAATTCTCAAGAAAAGGAAGAACTTATTTTTGCGCTGGATTTAATTCAAAAAAACAAAAATGAGAGAATAATAAATACGCTTCCTGCAGGTGCTACCATCCGTTTAAGTGTACAGGATTTGAAAGGCACACCATTGTTGACAAATGAAGTAATTAAGATTATTAAATTCAATAACGACTGGATAACTGAGCCACTTTTTATAGCTGCAGGAGAATATATACTTTCAGAATTCATGATCCTCAGTCAGGATAATGAAATTCTATATGCCATCCCATTAGAAGATTCTCCATTGGCCAATTTAGTTTCAAAACCATTACCTTTAAGCTTTGAGATTATCCCTAATGAAATTAATAATATATCTCTTGAACTATTAAATGCAACCAACTTAAGTCCCTCAGACATTGGTTATGCTGCCTTTCCCTTTAAGCTTGTTGACTACTTTTTCCTCTCTGTTTTTGAACCAACAAAAAGTGGTCAAATTTTAACCGATGCAGAAGTTCATATCCTTCAAAATTCAGACACCTTAAAGACATTTTCGATTTTACCTGAAGTTAACACACTCTCGTTTAACAGGGTCGACTCAGGCGAGTTTACTTTAGTCGTAATTAAAAATGGTTTTGCTAAATACACAAAAGATTTTACTGTTGATGAAATATATGAGAATTATGAAAATGCCTTGATCCCTATTCAACTTATTCCTGCTTTCACATTTGTTTCAGTTCCTATATTTTATGAAGGTGGTACAAATACTGGACCTAATTTTGAAATTAGTTTAGGTTATAATGGGAACATCAGTATAGATTGGGGAGACGGGATCATTGAAGACTATACAACCAATGGAAATGCCACTTATGATGATTTTATTCATACTTATGAAAAGGAGGGTTTCTACTTTGTAAGTGTTACCGGTGATTATCAATCAATAACAGATTTTTATTCGTTCTATTCTGCCGGTCCAATAAACGAAATCAATTTAAATTTACTACCCGAATTAGTTGATTTTCGTCTAGGCTTTTTAGGTTCACTTAGGAATCCAAAAATTGTAGATTTTTCGTATAATCATAAATTAAGATATATTAATATGCCTAAAAATAATTATCTGGAACAGATAATAATATCAGAGGAAAATAATATAATTAGTCTATCAATCGCAGCGCCAAATAGAATTAGCACTGAAGCATTAGAAGCAATAATATCAAAAATTTACGATTCAGTTTTATTGACTCATAGGGAAAATGGCTACATTACTTTAAGTCTGGAGTCTGAAATCGAAGAAACATTAACAGGCCCACCAAGTGAACTAACCATTGAACAATTGAAAATACTAAGGGATAATTTCGGCTGGTCAATAACGCCAGAACTCGAGTTATTATAACGAATTATGTTAAAACACATTCAGAATTGTTATTTTGGAAATAATGCATATTCTACTAAAATTTGGTAAATTGCTATCTTTTTTACATGTAATGAAAAATTAATTGCATAATAATTATCTTAAAAATACGCTAATATTAGCATGTCTAATAACAAAACTATTATATCAAACTGGAATAATTACCCATCTATAAAAGCAAATCAGAATCATCTAATTTATAAAGAAAACTCATCTGATTTACTTAAAAATACTGGCTCCCCCCTTATTGCAAGGGGAAACGGACGATGCTATGGAGATGCCTCATTAGCAAATGAAGTGGTTTCTACTTTGAAGCATAAGAATATCTTATTTTTTGATCCAGAGATGGGGATTATTACCTGTGAGTCTGGTATTTTATTTAAGGATCTTTTGGACTTCCTCTTGCCAAAAGGATGGTTTCTTCCCGTTACTCCTGGTACCAAATATATTACTTTAGGGGGGGCAGTGGCTTCTGATGTTCACGGTAAAAATCATCATAAAGGGGGAAGTTTCTCTCAATATGTGTTGAGCCTATCGATTCTGATTGAAAGCGGAGAAATTTTAGAAGTGACCAGGGAAAGTCATTCAGACTTGTTTGAAGCTACTATGGGTGGAATGGGTCTTACCGGAATCGTTCTTTCCGTTACCTTTCAATTAAAAAAAATAGAAACAGCCTATATAACCCAACAGCAAATTCAAGCGAAAAACCTGGATCATGTAATTGATTTATTTGCACAGTATACAGATTGCACTTACACAATGGCATGGATAGATTGCTTGAAAACGGGCAACAATCAAGGAAGAAGTATCATGTTTGCAGGAGAACATAGTGTAATTTCAGAGTTATCTAGGAAAAAACAAAAACAGCCTTTACTTATACCTAAAAAAAAGAAAATAACTGTACCATTTAACCTGCCTTCTTTCGTATTGAATCAATTTACAGTTAAAGCTTTTAATCAACTATATTATAGTACTCACGCTACTAAGAAAAATCAAATCATCAATTATGATAGCTTTTTTTATCCTTTAGATAGTTTATTGGAGTGGAACAGAATGTATGGTAAAAGAGGTTTTATCCAATATCAATTTGTAATCCCTATTGCTGATAATGCTAATGGCCTCAAAAAAATCCTTAATAAAATTAGTGAAAAAGGATGGGGGTCCTTTTTAGCGGTTTTAAAAATGTTTGGTCCGCAAGAAAGCATTATTGCCTTTCCAGTAGAAGGATTAACGCTAGCTTTAGATTTCCCTATCAAAAAAGGGCTCTTTGAATTTTTGGATGAGTTAGATGAAATTGTGGAAGGCCATGGGGGCAGAATTTATTTATCAAAAGATGCCAGGATGAAAAAAGATGTATTTTTAAATGGCTACCCAAATTACGCAAGATTTATTCAAATAGTCAAAAAATATAATCCCAGCAATAAATTCAGCTCACTTTTATCGAACAGAATCATTAACTAATCGATAAACCTTACATCGGTCATTAATCTTTCCTTTATTTGATTTAATCCGATATTGATTCCACTATGTTTGTACTTTCAAATTTTAATATTTAAAAACAAAATGAGAGTTGCAAACAAAACCCAGACGGAATCACTTACTTTCCTTTTTCTATCCTCTAATTTAAGTAATAAATTTTCTAACATAGAAAATCTGTAAGTCTATACTCACTATATATAAATATTTCACGAAACTTTGTTGCAGTAGACGAAACCTTCTGCTAATCCAGATTATACTAAGTATTCTATACAATATTAAAAATTTACGCTAGTTCTTAAACCTTGCTTTAAATACTTTTCATCTTCACCATTCTAAATGCCTGAATTTTCTAATTCAAATTTTCTTTAACAACAAGTTTACCAATTTTTAAAATCACCTATTTAATCCTTTTAATTACTTATTTTATGTACTTAATTCTTTCAAAGTTCAATAACATTATAGTTTGTAGAAACTTATTCTTAATTGCTTTTACAATAGTCATTACATCCTTCACTTTAAAATTAAATGCGCAGCAAATTGCAAAAGTTGATAATAATGGAACCGGCTATTTAGAATACTTACCAAACAATTATAATTCAAATAATAACTTGTATCCTGTAATTATATTTTTGCATGGAAGTGGTGAAAGAGGAAATGGCTCACCCGAAGAACTTGAGAGAGTAAAAAAGAATGGGCCTCCTAAATATATTGAAAATGGAGAAACCATGTGCTTTGATAATAATGGGGTTGAAGAATGTTTTATTGTACTTTCTCCACAAACAAATAGATGGTCATTTGTGGGTTACGAAATGATTCCATTTGTACAATATGCACTTGAAAATTACCGCATCGACCCGGACAGAGTATATTTAACAGGTTTAAGCATGGGGGGAGAAGGAACTTGGAAAGTGGCCTACTCACCAGAAAATACAAACAACTATTTTGCGGCTCTGGCTCCTGTTGCCGGCAGGGGAAGTTACCAGGATGCTTGTATTGTAGCAGATCATAAATTACCTGTTTGGGCTTTTCATGGAGAAAATGATGGTGCAATTAGCCTAAACGCAGGTAAAACCCCGATTAATGGAATGAATCAATGCAACGCAGACCCTGCTCCAATTTTTACTGTCTATCCTGGAGTTGGACATGCAGGCACCTGGGAAAGGGCTTATAAAATTGACAATTCCGTACATACTCCAAATTTGTATGAATGGTTTCTTACACAAACAAAACAAGGATCAGCCAGCAATAATACGCCAGTTGCTCCTAGTAATTTGTCAGATAATTTAACCGGCACTAATAAAATAAAACTAAGTTGGAGCGATAATTCCAATAATGAAACTAACTTTCTCATAGAAAGATCAATAAGCTCAAACAGTAATTTTAGTGTTGTTGAAAGCACTAACCAGAATACAACAAATTTTGAAGACACAGGCTTAACTCCTAATACTCAATATTACTATAGGGTTAGAGCAAAAAACACCTATGGTTATTCATCCTATTCCAATAATTTATCTATTAAAACGAATGAAGATTTACCTGATGCACCACAAAACATCACGATTATCGATAATAAACATTCCTCAGTAACTAAAACAGGAGATTGGGCAATAAGTACAGCGGGAGGAGATAGTAAATATGAGACTGATTATTTACATGATAGCAATTATCAGAAAGGAGATAAAAAAGTCACTTTCAATGTTCCAGTATCTTCAGGAAAATATGAGGTCTTTGCGTGGTGGTTTGCCTTTGATAACAGAGCCTCAAATACGCCTTTTGAAATTCGCAGCGCTGCAGGGACTACTACAGTTTATAAAAACCAAAGATATAATAATGCCAGGTGGGTTTCTCTTGGCACCTATGATTTTTCTTCAAACGCAATCATAAATATAAGTAATGAAAATACGGACGGATACGTAGTGGTTGATGCGCTAAAATTTGAATCAGTTGGGACAACAAGTACTGGGCCGAGCGCTGAAATCATTTTAGATAATCAGGATAGCGAAGTTAATCCTAATGGCTACTGGACCTCAAGCACACATGGTGGAACGGATAAATATGAAGAGGATTATTTTCACGATGGAAATACACAAAAAGGAAGTAAAAGCGTGGTATTTGGGGCTAATGTAAATACTGGAACTTATGAAGTTTTCGCAAGATGGTATGCTTTTAATAATAGAGCCACCAATACGCCTTTTGAAATAATTACCGCTAACGGCAGTAAGACCGTTTATAAAAACCAGCAATTAAATAATGCAGAATGGGTTTCCTTAGGCACCTATAACTTTGAGAATCTAGCTGAAGTCATTATAAAAAATGATAATACTGACGGGTATGTGGTGGCCGATGCTATTAAGTTAGTCTCTAGCAACACTAATACCAATACCACCTCCAGACAAACAACTAGTATGGAGGAACAGGAAACTGTCACACTAGATGACGTAGTAGTCTTTCCCAATCCCGTCCAAAATACTTTTAGTATAAGGTCACCATTTGAGGAAGAAAAAGTATTCCATTTAAAAATGAGAGGGAAAACTGGTCATATAGAATGGGGACAGACGGTAAAAGGCATAGGGGAATTGCGACTTGAAATAAACAGGGCTTCTATTAGTTCAGGAATAAAATATTTAAGTGTTGAAGTAGAGGGGCAGCCCATAAAAATATTACAGATTTTACTTCTATAATTCTTTATTTAAAATCACTGCAGTAAAATATTAGAATGCCCCAGGTTAAAATTGGGGCATTTTTTATGCCGTTTTTGGCAAAGTAATGATGTAAATATTAATCGCTTTTTATTTGATCATTATTTAAGTAATTTTAATGAAATACACATTGATCCTCATTTCTTATAATTATATTTCTTTTTTATATTTTAAGCGTGATATCTCCCTTATATTTAACATACTAATTTTTATAACATGAATGTCTTAATTTTAGGAGCTACATCCGATATGGCTAAAGCTTTAGTGGCAGCATTAGCTAAAGAAAAACATCAATTCTACTTAGCCGCAAGAAATGTTAAAAGACTTGAACCATTTTCAAAAGATTTGAAAATAAGACTTGATATTCAAGTAGATCTAATTGAATTTGATGCACAAAATTTTGAATCACATAATGCATTTTATCAACATCTTAATCCAAAACCAGATTGGGTGATAAGCTTTTTTGGTTACCTCGGGGATCAAAAAAAAGGGCAAGAAAATTGGGATGAATCTAAAAAAATTATTGAGACAAATTATACGGGAATGGTCTCCCTTTTAAATATTGTCGCTCAAGATATGGAATCGAAAGGGGCAGGAACAATTGTTGGAGTATCATCAGTTGCCGGGGACCGAGGAAGAGGTAGCAATTATTTATATGGCAGTGCAAAAGCCGGTTTAACAGCCTTCCTGTCTGGTTTAAGGAACAGGTTGTATAAAAAAGGAGTGCATGTGTTGACCGTAAAACCAGGCTTTGTAGATACTCAAATGACAGCAGACCTAGATTTACCCAAAGCCATAACTGCATCACCTGAACAAATTGCCACTGGAATAATTAAAGGAATAAAGAAAAAAAAGAACAGTATATATTTATTGCCAGTTTGGCGACTTATAATGCTGATCATCAAAAATATTCCTGAAACTATTTTCAAAAAATTAAAGCTGTGAAGCAAAACCTGGCGCTTTTTGATTTTGACGGAACCATTTCTAAAAAAGATTCCATGATTGAATTCCTTAAATTTTATAGCGGGAAATATAAATTGTATAAAGCCTATGTAACCCATCCCTTTTGGTTGATTGCTATGTACCTTGGTATAATTGAAAAAGGAAAAGTAAAAGAAAAATTGTGGGTTTATTTATTGAATAATGCCTCATCGATCGAATTTGCAAAGAAAGCTGAAGATTTCTCATTAAATATATTACCTAAATTGTTGTATGATGAAGCAATGAAAAAAATAAAAGAGCACAAAAAAATTGGAGACAGAGTAATAGTGGTTTCTGCTTCGGCTGAAGATTGGTTAAAGCCCTGGTGCGAATTAAACCATCTTGAATTGCTAGCTACAAAACTTGAAAAATTTAATGATAGATTGACTGGGAAAATGACAGGTAAAAACTGCAAGGGACCCGAAAAAGTAAACAGAATTAAAGAAATTCTTGATATTAATAATTACAACAAAATTTATGCATACGGTGATTCATCGGGGGACAAAGAGATGTTGGCAATTGCTAATTATCCTTTTTATAGAAAATTTAAGGATTAGCTTTTATTTAGCACAACTCTAGTTCATAAGAGCTAGGTTCAAATGACAGTAACTGGTAAATCTATCTACAAAGTCCAACTAATCTTGAAATCATTGGGACAGTTAATTCCGAAATTAGTATCTCATATCAAATAAAATTATTTATCCCAAAGTAGTCTTTCAGCGCTTAAGAGTTTATTAGGATAAAGATCAACTGCTGCATAAAGGCTCGGAGTATAAGCAATCAATAACTTTAGCTATCGATCTGCTCTCTTGCCTTCTCGCTGTCTGATATTGCTCTAGCATACCCAAATCAACAAAAAATTAATTCCTACAACAGCACAAAAAAAAGACCTAATTGAAAACAAATTCTCAACTAGGTCTTTTGCAGAAAGTTTACTAAAATTCCATTTAATACTATTGTTCTGCGACTTCTTACCTATGTCTATCTACACTTTCGGTAAGATATCACTCCAGTAAATATTAATTAACAATTAGCCTTTCGACATAAGGCTTTTTGTGGTAAATAACTTGAATAATATAGGTACCGCTTGCAATATCATTAATACTGATGGCATGGTTATTCACGCCTTTTCTTAATGTTCTTTTTAGTACTTCTCTTCCTGTCAAATCGATGATTCTCATCTCTATATCTTCATCTAAACCCTGATTAAATACAAGGTTAAAATCTTTGAAAGCAGGATTAGGAAAAATAGTTAAATTAAAGTTTTCAATAGTATTGTTAGCGCTGATCTGATACTCAAATTCTTCTGAAGACACTTCACATATCCCATTGCTTACACTTAAGTAATAAGTACCTACCTGATCAATTGTAAGTGTTGACTCGATGGCTCCTTCAATGAGAGTACCATTGAAATACCACTGATTTCCTGTTTCACTACTTGAAATTAAAGTCCCTTCTTCGAATGAAATTATAGGCTGCTCTAAATCCTCCACTGAAATATTCACCGGTTCCCTCTCCACACTTTCACAACCATTACTATTTACAACGCTATAGTAAAAAGTAGTTGAGGTGGTTAATTCAGGCGTTTCAAATGTATTATCCATACTTTCAAATAGCGGCTCCTCAGATGACTCATCCGCATACCACCTAAAGCTTAACCCACTTTCTGTTGGATTTACGGTAATTAAAGCTCTTTCATTGCTACAAACACGGAGGTCTTCAGTAAAGCTTTCCGTAAGCGGTAGGCTTATATAGTCAATTGAAACAGAATCAGTTAGCACGCTACTGCCACATGTACCGAATCCAGCCTTTAGTTTAATGCTATTTGCTCCATAAGCTAGGTCAAGACCAATCAAAGGAATACTCAAATCAACTCCCTGACCCACTGCTGCAATTGTTGTTTCATTATTATTAAGCAATAAAGTATAAAGCACACCCTTTTGTGCGTTCTGAATATTAATAATTGGCAACTCTGCTGACTCACAAATTGAATTTTGATTGCTGGAGATAGTTTTCTCCAATTCTAACTGAGGCTTTTTAACGATCACCGCAAAGCGATTAACACCTGAGGGGCCTTCTGCGCTACTTACATCAAAACTATAACTAGTTTCACTGTTTATAAAAACTTGAGTTTGTGTGAACTTATCAATTAGAATAAATTCCTCATTATGTCTGAAAGTCTCCAGTTTTTCAAAGCTGAGTGAATAATTACCCGGTGTTAAATTGGATGTAACTATCGCAATACTGTCCCTACAGAAATCGGATGGTAACTGATTGATAGCCAAATCAACACCATCAGCAGAAGCTGTTGAAATATTAAAGATAGCATTTTCTCTTTTCCTGCCATGAATAGCTCCGTTGTATAGCTTAGCTCCATTTTCACTATATCTAATGAAAGCTTTATCTTCCAATGCACCTTGGGCCAATCGAATAGTCATTTGAATAGGCTGCTCTTCGGTATTTCTGTAGTAATCTACATTATTATCCTTAATTTTTGCCGATTCGGAAATAGTCAGTTGTGGATTATCAGCAGTGGCTTGTACCCAGAAACCCTGGCCAATAGCTACCTCACCACTGAATGAATCGTCAACAACACCTTCACCTGCATAAAAATACTTACCACCCCCAGCAGCATCTGAATCCCAAATGGATAAAACAGCACCCAAATTACTACTAGTCCAGCCTGTACCCCCCCATTGAATTGGAGACTGGTAAGGGTTGGCAATTAAATTCCAACCATCACCAATTCCATCATTGGCTTCAGCATTACCAGTCCCGGCTGCTACTAAATCAAAATCAAAAGTTCCTTGCACAGGCTCTCCCGTTAATTCAAGTGTTAAAGGATTACTTAAATCTCTGGTAAATACAATAAAACCTTTCCCCGCTTCCATTGGTACTTGATTGTTAGTAGTAGGATAAGGAACCCAATTGGATACGGTATTCTCATCATAGTAGTACACTGAAGGATCGGTTCCTAAGCCCGGTCCGGTAGAACGGCCGGTAAAATTACCTGTAATGGCAATATGTTGCTGCCAATCTGCTACGGTAGCATTTTTAACCATGCTACCAAAATACCTGTATAATCTGTTGGGTGGTGGAGCAACAAATCGTTGTGCTTTAATAGCGCCCTGGATTTGTCCTCTATTTTGTATTTCACTTATATAGGCTGTTCCCTCAGCACTTGAAACCATTGTTAAATTACCTCTGGCGTCTACTATACCATCGATAATCTGCAACTCTTCTGCAATATGGAGAGGAGAATTAATTTCCACTTCACCTAAATTCATCAGATCTGCCACTAATAAATTGAGTGTATCAGCACCAAGCTCAAAATATAGGTGAGAGGTTTGGGTAGATGTGGAATGAATTTCCAAACTACCTTTAGTAGATTTTATTTTTCCTGCTTGATTTTGAGCGTTAATAGTACCTCTACCATTCACTATCAATGAATGATTACCTATATGGAGACTAGCTCCCTCTTCAATAATTAAACCACCACCAGTAGTATTACCTACATTAATTTGCATTTCCGGATTCACAGTATTGTAAATAACATCAGCCCCTTGTCTTACATGTAAGGCAAAAAGATTAATATTATCATTGAAGGTTTCAATAGTTTGCTCTCCTGTACCCGCCATTACAAGGCTTAGCATCTGTCCTGCTTGAGCACCTGAACCAATACCATGAAAAGATACAGGCCCTTTTGCAATTATACTAGTAGTATTGGGATCAACCCCATTCATTGCTATATTATCTACTACAGTTAAGGCACCTTCAATAGTTATATTGCCGGCATCAAACTGCTTGGTTGACCCTGCATTGCCTAATGTAAGATTACCAAATTTAGCAGCCGGTATAGCATTATTTGCCGAATTAAAGCTTACTGTTGAGGTTGGGTGCATTGCTGTAAATTCCGGTGCTGCATCTATATTAACATTTACCTGAGCATTATCCATTGCAGAAATAATACCTGATAAATTAGCATCAAGCGTTAAGTTTACATCACTAGAAACCTCTAACCGGGAGCCAGCTCCTGAAACCGTCCAGTCATTAGCCAAAGTAGCATCTCTATTAAGTATAAATAACTGATTTGCTGCTGTGAAATCTGCAGGTTCTGTACCCGTACCATCCAAAGCTTCTCCCCAGGTGCTCAAATTATTTAAATCGCCTGAAATTTTAGAATAATAGGTGATAAATCCATCTACGGGCTCAGCTGTATTAACAATTAAATCATTAGAAAAGGCTGATTTATTATTATTCCTATCTACAGACCTTACTGTAAAAATATACTCATAATCCGGAAAAAGGCTAGCCACGTTTAATGTAGCTTCTTTGGTATAGGCAATCAGTTCTCCATTCTGATACACTTCATAACCGCTTAAGCTTATATTATCCGTAGCTGTATTCCATAATAAATCTAAGTTGTTTTCAGTAATATTATTGGCAACCAGGTTCTGCGGCACTGAAGGTGCAATCTTATCTAATGCCACCTCAGCTGAACGATGTTCTTCTATTACCAAAGAGTTCATAAAACCATATAAAGCCTGATTCTCATTAGATGCATCTACCTCAAATAATATTGAATTTTCAGCATCAGGAATTATATCGTAAATAGTGGCAGTTCTGGACCTGTTATTCTTTCCAAAATTAGTTACTGTTTTATCTCCCACTTTATAATCTGTAATTACGAATAAGTTATTCCCATGAGAACCCAGAAAAGTAAGATCATAGGCCATGTCTTCAGCAAGGTTAGATAACCTGAAAAAACCAGGTAATGCATTAGGTTCAAAATAATAATAGGCCTGCATTACGGCATCAGGATAAATAGAATTACCAGTTACCGGACCATTTTTATTATTACTACCATCTCCTATATCTTCAATAGTTAATTGCATAGGTATTGGACTATTATCCATATCTATAAAATTATCGAAAACCAGGCCAGTGGTAGGCACTTTATTGGTATTATTCCAAGGGGCACTAGCTTGTAAATAATCAGAAATATCCGTGTTGAAATTCACGAAAATCTTATTATTAATAGTTACAGCGGCATTCTCAGGAGTAAACTCAGAATTTCCATTACCTGAAATAGCTCTAACCTTATAAATTCTTGCCGAATTAGCTGTTAAACCACTATGCAGATAATATTCACTTTCTGCTGGCACTGTAGCTAATAGGCTAAAAGCCTTACCTATTTCATCTGTTACATAAATTTCGTAACCCGTTTCGTTCACCGCATTATCCTGCCATTTTAAAGTGATTTCAGTTTTGGAAATACCTTCTACCTCAAATTTAGTAGGCGTTAGAGGAATTCCTCCTTCAATTATTTCCTTCACAACAATGGCATTTAAAAACATCGCCTCAGTATATTGATTGAATCGATTAAGTGTTAAGGATACCTCACCTTGCGCATTAGGGTTTATACCACTAAAAGACAATACATTAGAACTATTCTTGGTGGCATTAAAATCAGTTCTTATCTTACCTTGCACAGTATAGTTAGTCTCAGTATTTAACCATTGGTTACTAGAACCCAAGAGATCAAATGTATACACCTTTGCGGGATCCAACCCTGTAAGTTTTAATGAAGATGAGGTATTGTCACTTCTCCAATAGCTTTGAAATACGGCATCTTCAAAAACATAACTATTATTGCCGCTATTCATACCATCGAATCCGGCCGTGTTCCAACCACTACCAATTTCCAGTCCAATATTACTGGCTACCCCATTAAAATCCTGCAGGGTATTATAGGTTGTACCTTGGCTTAAACTTCCACTAATATTATTCCATGGAGCATTAGCTGTTTGGTTATTGCCAAAATTTAAATAAACCGAATTAGCAAAATCGTTATCTATCACCTGAATATTGAATGACACTTCTGTGCTCAAGCCAAATACATCTGTTGCTACAAGGATATTATTACCATAAAAACCTCCATCATTTGAAGTAGGAATAAGCGTGAGCAACCCGGTACCATCGCCATTATCTACTAAACTCCCAAAACCAGGTAAATCAATCGCACTAAGAATTATTGCATCAGCTTCTGCATCAGTTGCATTTAATGGAATTTCCAGCGTGTCGCCAGCAGATATAACTATATCCTGAATAGCGGCTAACACCGGAGCACTATTCTGAGTGGTAATAAATGCTACTGAGGTTTCTGCATTACCTGTTGAGTTTACTGCTCGCACCTTGTAATAATAAGTAGTATTCCCACTTAGGTTTGTATCATTAAAAGTAGTTTGATTTAATAAAACCGAGCCTACTTCGGTAAAAGGACCGTTTTCTGAAACATCTGATCTATATATTTCGAACCTCTGCTCATTGTTAGAATTATCTTGCCAGGCCAGTGCTACTTCTGAATTGGAAACAGCGGTTAAAGTTAAGTTGGATGGGGCATTAGGTGCTAGACCATCTTCATAATAGACATCGATAGTCAAACTGTTAAGAATGTAATTATTAGTTGGACTTCCATTAACTGATATGAACAAATTTCCATTAACATCTGATTTCAAACCCGTAAAATCCATGGTGTTTAAGGTATTGTTATTGGGGTTTAAGGTTTGCGTTTGACCATTGATAGATATTCTAGTACTTGAAAAACTAGTATTCAGAGCACCCGCATAAAAAGTAAGATCATAGGATAAACTTGGGTTTAGGTTTCTTAACTCAAAATTTGATGTGCCAAAAGAATTTCTGTTATAAGATTTAACGACTTCATCTATATATAGATCTGAGTTAATCTCAGTAATACTGCTAGAGTTATACCATTGTCTACTAGGAGGTTCAGAACTATCAAATCTAATGTCCTGTGAGACACCATCGTTTGAGTAAAGCAATTGACTTACTTTCCCTGCTCCACCGCTTACCATATTATTCCAAGGTGAGGGTGCAACATTTCCCCCAAAATTTAATAAAACAGAAAAGTTTCTTCTTGCCACATTTACAGTAATATTAAAAACTGCTTCTGAAAATCCACCGTTCCCGTCATCTGCCAATAATTTAATATTATTATATGCTCCATTTTGGTTAATATCAGGATTGATTGTCAAGACCCCGCTACCAAATCCATTATCTACAAAATTTACAAAAGTTGGTAAATTGGAAGCGCTTAAAGTAAGTGTTTCCATGGTTAAATCTGAAGCACTTACGTTGACAGTCTGAGTTAGGCCTTCAGTAATTACCACATTAGAGATCGGTGTAATTTCAGGATTTTCATTATCACTTATAGTAATAACAAAGCTTTCGGTATCAGAACCTCCGGAACCATCATTTGCTGTAATTTCAATAGTGTATTGACCTGCATTGCTAATGTCAGAAACCACCGTGAGCTGTGCAGTACCATATCCATTATCGGACAATGACATGAAACCAGGTAAAATTTCTAAGAAACTAAAGGTAATAGGATCTCCATCCGGATCGTTAGCTATAATGGGTAATTCCAGCGTGTTACCGTATTTTACTGATCGATTAATAATTGGCTCAATAACAGGATCATTATTATCTGTGGTAATGTTTAATACAGGTGTGTAAGAAGAAAAATTACCATCCCCCTTAGCTCTGATTCTATAGTAATAAGTGCTGTTACCTCCTGTTTGCTGGTCTAAAAAGGTAGCTATATTGGGAGCAGTAGTTTGAACTAAAGTAAAAGTGGAGGTAACTGATGAGGTGGACCTGTAAATTTCAAATCCAAGCTCGTTTGTAGCATTATCTGTCCAGTTTAACCTTATATTGCTACTGTTCTCTACCGCTAAGCTGAAATTAGTAGGGGATGCCGGAGCCGTAGGGTTAGCTGCTGTAGTAGCAGAAATTGGCGCGGTAAAATTAGAACTACCATTTAAATTAATGGCTTTGATTTTATAATAATAAGTTGTACTACCTGCTAAATTAGTATTACTCCAGCTGAGCGCATTGGCAGCTGCTAAGTGAACTAATTCATAATTGGCGTTTTGGCTAAGTGAACGATAGACTTCAAAGTTATTTTCGTTATTACTATTGTCCGTCCAGCTTAAATTAATTTGCTTATTGGATACAGCATTTGCTTGCAAATTTGAAGGAGCAGCCGGAAAACCAGATAGCTCAAAGCTATTATTAAATAGTCTGTTATTAGGAATTAACTGTTTACTAATGCCGGGGCCTTGCCATCTTACTTCTAAACATTGTCCGCCACCATTCTCAAACATGGGAACACGAATAGCCGCTAAACCTGCTGGCAAACTGATGGTTCCGCTCTGCTGTGAACATCCATGTAGGCCATCATTATTTACAATTAACTCGTTATTAATGTATAATTTTGATCCATCATCTGAATTAGTAAAAAAACTGTAGGTTCCCGCAGTCGGAATCTCAACTAAGCCTTCAAAAATAAAGGCAAAACGATCCTCCCGTTCTCTGACATTTATATTAAAATTTGTAACTATCCCGGTTTTAACAAAAGTACCTGAGGTTTCTATTTCATCTACACTATTTAAATTTCCATGGTGGTAATAAGTATATTTTAAACCTTGACTTACAGAGGTTTTAGCGGTAATTTGATTACTCGGTAATGAAATATTCCCACTGGCATCCTTGGCCCTTACCACATAACTATAAGTTTGATCAATCGCCAAACCAGTGTTAGTAAATTGAAATTGGTCACTTGGAAGAGAAGCTACTAGGGCATTGTTTCGAAACACGTCATAACCGACTACCCATATATTATCTGATGAGGCAGTCCATTCTATGCTAACGCTATTAGTTGTTGATCCTATTAAATTCAGCACGGGAGCTGAAGGAGCCTCGTTATCCACTAAAGTAGATGCACTTACTTCTGCTGTATAATCAGATCCACCGGAATTATTAACGGCACGCATTCTGTAATAAAAAGTGGTATTAGCACTCACTGGCGAGTCAACATAGGATTGTGGATTAGATCCACTTGTTGCATTAATTCTTTGTACGAAAACATAACCTGTACCAGCCTGAACACTTCTGTATAATTCAAAAGCTAGCTCATTGGCAGAATTGTCATCCCAATTAATAATAATGCTATTGTCGTTTAATAAATTAGCAGCGAAATTAGTGGGTTTAGCTGGCACATTCAATCCATTTTCAGTTGTAACAACTAAAGGTTCAGAAGGATCACTAAAGCAGGGCTGTGGAGGTGCCTGAAATTCTGTAGGGATGGTTTCAGCTTCATCCTGCCAACCGGATGCTCTATCGGTTCTAACGCT
>JBBSPJ010000011.1:0-26703 GCA_038258905.1 Cytophagales bacterium | reverse complement strand
TTGATTTTTGATATTAAGAGGCTGCTGGAAGAAATTTCAACAGCCTTTTTTTATGTTAAATTCTATTATTATATTTATCTGATAAAGGTATTGTAATAGATGATGTTTGATAAATTAATGTTTTTAACAGAATTAAGAGGGTTTTCAAAATTCTATGTTGATGTAAATAATGAAATGCACCAAAACTTTTTGAATATTTAGGAATTATACTTTTTTTATATTCAAATGAACCTATTCATGTTCATGCTAAAAAAGCGGAATATGAAAGTAAAGCTGAATTTTATATAATTGATGGTAAAATCAACCAAATTAAGATTATAAATATAAGGGGTTTAATGCCTTTAAAAGGGAAATATCTTAAAAATTTTGAGATTTTTCTGAATGAGTATGCAGACAAAATTGTTGAAAAGTGGATAAATTATTTTGTTTATCACAAAGAGGTAGATTTTGAAAAAATAACAAAACGATTATCATGAAAATATTAGTAGACTATACAGAAGAAGAAAAGGTATTTAAACCTTTAAAGATTAATGCTGCAAAATATTTGTCAGATTATGTGATCAGACTAAAGTTTAATGACGGAATTGAAAAGATAATTGATTTTAAACCTTTCTTAACAAAATCTATTCATCCCTCTGTAAAGAAATATCTAGATGAAAAGCAATTTGCAAATTTTGAAATAATAAATGGAAACTTGAATTGGAATGATTACGATATGATTTTTCCTTTAGAGGATTTATATATGGGGAAAATATAATATGTGGCATTTTTCAAATTTCATTGCATCATTTAATTAATACTGACTCTTATTTTATGACTTGCCCAAAACAGCTAAATATTAAAAAATATATGTCATACGTTTACATGTAATAGTTATTCTTTAATAGTTTTTCAGAGAGTGCAAGCTTTAGGAATGATAATTCATAACCTTGAAGCAGACCCTAATTAAATTTTAAGCCAAATTCTTAATTAATCAGCTTCCTTAATAAAGTTTTTTTATATTTTCTTTATTAAGAATCCTCACTAATAAAGTTTTTTGCTATTTTCTTTATTAAGGTTTAGAAAACTGATGAATTCAAGGATATATCGAATTTTATTTTGTAGAAATTCAGAACAAAACTATATTTAATAAACAATCTATTAATAGATCGAATTAGATTTCTGTAGGGTGGTAAAATAAAAAAATATGGGTGGATTTGGAGCAATGGATTTCATGAATAAATCCCTAGCTAATAATAGAGCTATTCTTAAAAGGCAATCTTTGTTTGAAATTCGACAGGAATTAAAAGTTTATAATAAAGTAGAAAGAAAATACACCTACAAATCAGCTAGCAAAAAAGACTTGATAAAAATAAGAGACAAAATGCTTTTAGAGAGAAAGAGAAATATTGCTAAAGGAATACTTTCTCTTGTTTTATCAATTGCCATGATTCTTGTTTTAATATATAGTATAAAACATTTTTTAAGCTTAACTTATTGATGAACAATAAGATATATCATAATATCAATTCTATACAGGCCCTATAGTTTTATGTCTCACCAGCGGATATTAAACATCATTCCTATAAATTACAGGCCACACAATTAATTATAAACAAACTCCCCATGCTCACTTTTCACTGTTACCTGCTTTTGTGCTGAAGCTTCTACCCTGCCCACTATCTGTGCATCAATATTAAATGATTCTGAGATCTCTATAATAGCTTGTGCATCGGCTTCGTCAACATATAGTTCCATTCGGTGCCCCATATTGAAAACCTTATACATTTCTTTCCAATCAGTACCGGATTCTTGCTGAATCATTTTGAAAAGCGGTGGTGTAGGGAATAAATTATCTTTAATAATGTGCAAGCCCTCTACAAAATGAAGCACTTTGGTTTGTGCTCCTCCACTACAATGTACCATGCCTGCCACTTTACCCGACATTTCTTCCAACACTTTCTTTATAACCGGTGCATAGGTCCTGGTGGGTGAAAGCACTAATTTTCCGGCATCCAAATCAACACCTTCCACTTTATCAGTCAGTTTTTTAGAGCCCATATAAGCCAATTCAGCAGGGATAGAACTATCAAAGCTTTCCGGATATTTACTTACAAGTTCGTTATTGAAAACATCGTGACGCGCAGAGGTCAAACCATTGCTACCCATTCCTCCATTATATTCATTTTCGTAAGTGGCTTTTCCGTAAGAAGCCAAACCAACCACCACATGGCTTGGTTTTATATTGTCATTAGAAATCACATCCGCTCTTTTCATACGAGCAGTTACGGTAGAATCAACAATAATTGTACGTACTAAATCACCCACATCAGCTGTTTCTCCGCCTGTGCTGATGATATTCATTCCATGGTCCCGCAACATCTGCAAAACCTCTTCAGTGCCATTGATGATAGCAGAGATTACCTCTCCCGGAATCAGGTTTTTGTTTCTCCCGATGGTAGAGGAAAGCAATATTCTATCCGTACAACCTACACAAAGTAAGTCGTCAATATTCATAATGATGGCATCTTGTGCAATGCCTTTCCAAACAGAAATATCTCCGGTTTCTTTCCAATACATATAAGCCAAAGACGATTTAGTTCCGGCTCCATCTGCGTGCATTATGGTGCAAAATTCCTCATCACCAGCTAAATGATCGGGCACTATTTTACAAAAAGCTTGAGGAAATAGTCCTTTATCAAGGTTTTTGATTGCATTATGTACATCTTCTTTGGAGGCGGATACTCCACGCTGGTTATATCTATCGGACATGTCGGAAATGTTTACCCAAAATTAAGGGGATTGGTGTAAGTAAACTAATTGTAAGGCGTATTTTTAGTGCTTAAATAAAGTGCCCATCCAATTTATGTTATCTATTTAAGATTAAAAATAGGTTAACAGCATTCTCAAATATTTTAAACTATTTATTTATCAAGAATTTTATTTACATTAGTATTTCAAAAAATTGAAATCAATTGGCAACAATAACTTTTTTTATTGCCTATGGATTCAGTGAGATAACCTAATCTAAAATTATCATGGAAGCTAAGCTACTATTTCCCTTCGCAAACTTCCTAGCTATGTTCGGCTGGGTTTTATTAATTTTTGTTCCCAGATGGAAATTGACAAAATACATCACTGGTTTAGTCATTATGCTGATGATTGCCGCGCTGTATATTTATTTAATGGTCAGTTCCTGGGGGCAAACAGAAGGTGGTTTTGGCTCATTAGAAGAGGTTCGCTTGTTGTTTTCTAATGACAAATCATTACTGGCAGGTTGGATTCACTACCTGGCTTTTGATCTTTTTTTAGGAACATGGATAGTGCATCATTCAAAAAAACATGCTGTACATCACTTATTGATTATACCAGCTTTGATATTAACTTTTATGGCAGGGCCAGCGGGAGTGCTGCTTTACTGGGTAATTTATATCTTGGCAAGGAAAAAATCCAAAGAACTTAGCCTTTTTTAGCATGCTAAGGCATCTAATTAATATTCACTTAGAAATGAAAGCCAGCTACAAAGTGTGGTGGATGGCAGGATTACTATGCATTTTGCTTTCTGCCCTTTTCTTTTTAGCTTCTTTGGTAGATCAGCGTACAGTCAACTCAATAAACACATGGTACAAACCTATGAAGTTTTGCCTTTCTGTAGGCATATACCTTCTTACTATTATTTGGATAATAGATTTCTTGAATATTGCTAAAAAAAGAAAGAATAGGCTAGTCAGGTATGTTTCCGTGATCATCCTATTGGAATTATTTTTAATTGTTATGCAAGGCGCCAGAGGTATTCCTTCTCATTATAATATTACTAGCACCCCTAATAAGATAATATTTCAATTAATGGGAGTGCTTATTGTACTCAATACCATTTTATTGATTAGGATAACTATTTTATATCTTAAAAATAAAACTAAGCCAAATCACATCTCCCAACACCTAGTAAATTTTATAATCGTTGGTTTGTTGCTGTTGCTTTTTTCATCGATCATAGGAGGCTTTATGATTGGCTTTAACCGTCATTTAACTTCCCCGGAAATTACAAGCAATCTTTATATTCCTATACTAGATTGGAAGCTAGGATCAGGTGATTTAAGAATAAGCCATTTCTTAGGAATACATGGTTTGCAAATTTTTGCGCTGGCAGGTATTTACATCAACTCCTCCCCCGACTTAAAAAAATTAAAACTATTTGGCTTCTACACCTTTGTTGGAGCCTATTATTTAATAGTTTTCAGTGTTTTTATTTTTACCCTATATTAATATTACCCCTATTATAATCACCTTTTAACCTAACATTTATCATGAACCCCAGCCCTCCCCTTAACGTTCTGTTAGTAACGAACTAAACACAGGATCATGAAAAATAAAAGAGTTGTAATTACCGGAGGAAGTGGCGCAATTGGAATGGCATTAGCCAAAGCACTACTAAAAAAAGGAGCCCATGTTTTAATTACTGATTTAAAGCAAGAGAGTTTAGAAAAATCGAAGAAAGAATTAGCTTCAGATCAACTCTATATATTTAAATCGGATGTGAGCAAAGAAAAAGAGGTAGCACAGTATGTAAAGTATGCCGTTGATAAAATGGGCGGCATTGATATTTTTTATGATAATGCAGGTGTGGAAGGAAAAGTGATTCCCTTGGAAGACTATCCACTTGACGTATTTGACCAATTAATTGATGTGAATATTAAAGGTGTTTATTATGGCTTGAGACATGTTTTCCCTGTAATGAAAAAGAATAAAAATGGAGGAAGTATTATCATTACCTCTTCAGTAGCAGGGTTAATGGGAACTCCAAATGTATTGCCATATGTTACGAGCAAGCATGCAGTTATTGGCATGATGAAATCCGCTGCTTTGGAAGGGGCACCCCATAACATTAGGGTAAACACGGTAAATCCATCACCCGTAGATAACCGGATGATGCGCTCTTTGGAAGAAGGATTTGCACCGGGTGCAGGAGCTGAAGCTAAGAAAGGTTTTGAGCAAAGCATTCCACTACAGCGATATGCTACCAACGAAGATGTAGCTAAATTGATGTTGTTTTTAGGAAGTGATGATAGCAGTTTTATTACTGGCACCGTTAATCCTGTTGATGGTGGTATGACTGCATAAAAAACTTAATAAATATTCAATTTTCAAACACTCTTGAATAAGAGGAATTCCTTACGAACCTCTTCTTACTTCTAAGAGTATTTTATATCCGGGAAGAGAGAAGTAACTTCAATACTGCTGCCCAATAATTTAACCTTAAAAGCCAAAGGAATTGGGTTTTGGGGCAAAAATTACTAAATTAAACGTCTTTGGTATAGGATAACTATTTGAATTTTGATTAGTTTTATAGTTTAAACTCTCGTAAATGATTTTAGCAGTAGGTGTAGAAATACCCATTTTAAGTGATATCGTAATAATCTTAGGTCTTTCTATATTTGTAATCCTCTTATTTAGAAGACTTAAAGTTCCTCCAATCATTGGGTTTTTAATTACTGGTATTATTGCCGGGCCCTATGGGTTTCAATTAATTGATGCAACAGAGGGAGTTAAGGTTTTTGCCGAAATAGGGATTATACTTTTGCTTTTTATTATCGGTATTGAATTTTCAATAAAAAGTTTAACCTCCATTAAAAAGGCCGTCTTTATTGGTGGTTCTATTCAGGTTTTCGGAACTGTGTTAGCCGTTGCTCTTGTGGCTTATTATGTAGGTTTTGAATTAAACACCGCTATCTTTTTAGGCTTTATTTTTTCCTTAAGTAGTACGGCCATTGTACTTAATTTATTAAAAGATACCGGTGAAACAGCTTCTCCTCACGGCAAAACTATTTTAGCAATACTAATATTTCAAGATATCATAGTAGTTCCTATGATGCTTTTCACTCCGCTTTTAGCGGGGGAATCAGCCAATATTTGGTTAGAGATCTTAAGTATGTTGGTAAAAGCAGCTTTGCTCATCGCTTTCGTTTTAGTAAGTGCAAGATATATTGTACCTTATCTATTTTACCAAATTGCTAAAACTAAAAGTAAAGAGCTTTTCATTTTGGTAATCGTGCTAATATGTTTTTCTGTAGCCTGGCTAAGCTCTTTTTTAGGTCTTTCTTTAGCTTTAGGTGCGTTTTTAGCCGGCCTAATCATTTCCGAATCGGAATACAGCCACCAGGCTGCAAGCAATATTTTACCCTTTAGTGAATTATTTACCTCCTTTTTCTTTGTGTCAATAGGTATGCTTTTGGATATCTTCTTTGTGGCCGATCATCTACTAATAATTATTGGATTAACAATAGCTGTTATTTTACTAAAAGGTTTTATTGCTTCTCTAGCAGGTATGTTCTTGGCCTATCCCGCACGTACTTCCTTAAGAATCGGCTTCTCATTATTCCAAGTAGGTGAATTCGCATTTATTTTAGCAACAGTAGGAATTTCCTATGGGTTAATTTCTGAAAATATTAATCAATATTTCTTATCCGTTTCTCTATTCTCGATGGGTATCACTCCAATTATAATGGGTTTTTCAGGTAAATGGGCAGATAAAATTGCTAGTAATAAAATAGCGTCTAATTTAGGCAAAACAACTCAAAAAGTGTTTTTTACTTTTTCTGATACAAATGTTGAAACTTCTGTAGCAGACAGGGAATTAGAAAAGCATATAGTAATTGTTGGTTTTGGGTTAAATGGACAAAATGTAGCAAAGGCAGCTAAAAGTGTAGGTATTCCTTATATCATCAGCGAATTAAATACCCAAACAATTCGCAAATTTAAAGGTGAAGGAGAACCTATTATTTATGGAGATGCTATTCAACCGGAAGTATTGAAAAGTTTATCAGTTCATAAAGCAAAAGTAATAGTAATAGCTATTTCAGATATAGTGGCTACCAGGCGAATAATTTCCAATATAAGAGCCATCAGCAATACCGTTCATGTGATTGTTCGAACAAGATTTATCACTGAAGTGGAAGAAAATCTCAAGCTAGGGGCTGATGAGGTAATCCCTGAAGAATTTGAAACCTCTGTGGAAATTTTTACTCGTGTATTGAACCAATATTTAATCCCTCAAAAGCAAATCAAGCAATTCATCAGAGGAATCAGGTCTGACAATTATGAAATGCTAAGGGGCGTTTTAAAAAGAAACCCTCTCCAAAAAATTACTGAGGAATTTCCTGATTTAACTACTGCTAGTTATGAAATTGAGAAAGATAATTCAGAAATTACTAATAAAACTATATCCGAAACCAACATTCGAAAGAACTTTGGTGTTACAGTAATTGGTTTAAAAAGAGGCCTAGAGTTAAATACTCATATTGGACCTGAAACCACACCAAAATTAGGAGATATCATCATTGTATTTGGTAAACCCGAAGATTTGGAACATTTTTACGAAAAAATTAGCATCCAATAATTACTAATAACCCAGTGGAGAATACTAAATTAATTGAATTAGCACAGAAATACGGCACACCTTTATATGTGTATGATGCCGATAAAATTGCCGAGCAAATAAACAGGTTAAACAATGCATTTGAAGGCATCAACCTGAAATTAAAATATGCTACTAAGGCATTGAGCAATGTATCGGTTTTAAAATGGGTTAAAAAACATGGCGCTGGTTTAGATGTAGTGTCAATTCAGGAGGCATATTTAGGCCTCAAAGCGGGCTTTGAGCCTAAAGACATACTTTACACACCTAATTGTGTCTCTATCGATGAAATAATAGAGGCGGTTGATCTTGGGTTAACCATCAATATAGATAACATCTCTATTTTAGAGCAATTTGGCCACCGTTATAAAGATTCAGTGCCCGTTTGTATTAGGTTAAACCCACATATTATGGCGGGTGGTAACACTAAAATTTCCACAGGACATATAGACTCTAAATTTGGTATTTCTATCTTACAGATGCGCCATTTATTGCGGGTGATTGAATCTAACAATATCAATGTTATAGGCTTACATATTCATTCAGGATCAGACATATTGGATTCAGAGGCTTTCTTGAGGGGTGCAGAAATTATTTTCGAAGCGGCAGAAGACTTTCCCGATTTAAAATTTATCGATTTTGGCAGTGGCTTTAAAGTAGCATACAAACCGGGAGATGTAACAACAGATATTGAAGAATTAGGGAAAGAATTAAGCAATAGATTTAAAGATTTTTGCAAAACAAGAAAACAACCGGATATGGAACTTTGGTTTGAACCCGGTAAATTTTTAGTAAGTGAGGCAGGTTATTTTCTTTCTAAAGTTAACGTAATAAAGACTACTCCTGCCACCGTTTTTGTAGGAATAGATACAGGTTTAAATCATTTGTTACGACCGATGATGTATGATGCTTATCATAGCATAGAAAATATTTCTAATCCATCTTCTACTCATAGGGTTTATACGGTAGTGGGCTATATCTGTGAAACAGATACTTTTGGAACGGACAGAAAGCTATCTGAGGTACGAGAAGGCGATATAATAGCCATCAAAAATGCCGGTGCCTATGGCTTTTCTATGGCCTCTAATTATAATAGCAGATACCGCCCTGCTGAAGTGCTTGTTCATGGCGGAAAAGATCAATTGATCAGAAAAAGAGAATCATTAGATGATTTATTAAGAAACCAAGTAATTGTAGATTTTGACTAAAAAACTAATATTTTCTGCCTTAATAGCCATCCTTTTCTGTGTAAAAAGTTTCGGCCAGGATTTTGAAGAGGAAATTTTTCAAAATTCCACCTATTTCCTAACAGGTATAGGCGGAAGTTATGTAAATGTGCAGGATCAGGGAATATCACCACTAAGTTATCAGGGAGTTGGTGGTGGTGTAGTTCTTGGTCATTTCAGAGAAACCAAAAGAAGTATTACTCAATCAACAGTTCGCTTTGATTTAAATAACCCTAGTAGCGAAATAAGTGGTGCAGCGATGTACACCTATAGGTTAGAAGCGATCTACCAATATTATTTCAAAAATTTTGGTAAAGAGGATGGTAAATTGAAAATTTATCCGGGTATAAGTGGTTTAGCAAGGTGGGTTTTAAGAGATCATCAGTCATTTACAAATAATAGCCAACATATTGAAACCAGGTTTTCTTTAGCTCCTTCTGTATTAATTAAAAGACCATTTAATATTTTCAATAGAGATTTCGAATTGGGAATATTTAGTCAATTACCTCTACTCACTTATGCTACAAGGCCTTTATTTGCTTCAACGCGTTTTCCTGCTTCAGTAAACAAGGAGGAGGTTGAATTCTTTGATTATCTGAAAAATGGAGAAATATTAAGTTTTGGTAATCATTTCAGGCTTTCCACCCAAACTTATCTATTATTCCCTTTAAAAAGTGGAAATGCATTACGGCTCGATTATTTTTGGATGTTTGAAAGCTACAATGCACAAAATCCGGTTAAAACCGGAGAGCACGGATTAATGATAAGCACCTTTTTTAAATTATGAAAAAACTGATCCTTTGTATCGTTTGTTTGAGTGCTGCTGTTTTCAGTGGTTGTGAAAAAATGTTTATTGAGGAAAACCCTGAACCCTCCAATGCAGTCGTTTTCGATCATTTATGGAATACCGTTGATCAAAAATACTCTTTTTTTACCGACAAAGATATTGACTGGGATGCCGTGAGAACCCAATTCAGAAGCAGGGCCATAAGAGCAGATAACATTATCGAGTTATTCAATGTGTTGGCGGATATGCTTTTTATTTTAGAAGATGGCCATGTAAATATTTCGGCTGGCATTGACTTAAGTAGGAACTGGCAGTGGTTTTTAGATTTTGAGACAAATTTCGACTTCGATATTATTGAAAGGAATTATTTGGTACCCAGTGAAGATTATCAAATTTCTGGTCCTTTACATAATACTATCATAGATTCTGTTGGATATATCTACTATGAAAGTTTCTCCTCTTCCGTAAGTACTTCATTAATGAATTATATTATTCAAAAATTTACAGTAAAAGAAATTAATAGTTTGGAAGGACCTGTTGCGGGGCTTATTATTGATGTGCGTAATAATGGTGGTGGTAGCATCAGTAATGCATTTACCATTACTAACAGATTTGCGATAGAAAAAACCAAAGTGGCAGACTGGTATTACAAAAATGGCCCCGGTCATGATGATTTTACTCAGGCAGAAGAAAAGTTTATCGAATTTGAAGGGAACGAAGATCGTAGATTTAATAAACCTATCGTTGTATTAACTAATAGAAGCTCCTACAGCTCAGCGAATTTTTTCGCTAGTATGATGAGCTTTCTACCTAACGTAACCATTATGGGCGACCAGACCGGTGGTGGTGGTGGCTTGCCTATTAATAATGAACTTCCCAACGGATGGCGTTTCAGGTTTTCCTCTACCAGAACAATTGATGCCAACGGAAACAACATTGAGTTTGGCGTGGAACCTGACATATATGTAGCTTTAGATTCCGCTGATAGAAACAATGGAATTGACACGATTATAGAGAGAGCCATTTCTCATATCAAAGGAAACTAACAAATACAAAATTTGCACTATTCTTATATTGATCATTTCTTCAATAATTCAAATCAGTTTTATTACATAATTACATAAGCTCATTTTTAATTCTTATTAAATTAAACCAAAGTACACATTGATTTAATATGAGTAAGAGAAGGGTAATATGAAATCGTTGATTATGAAAATTAACTAAATGTTGAACATATATTTACGAAAAGCATAACATAATATTATGCCTAAAATATTACATCTATATAGGGTTAGTTTTACAGTTTTTTAACAAAAATAAGAATCAAGAAATAAAAGTTTTTTTTATCCACAATTTAACAAAGTTATCCACAATGTTTTAACTGCACAGCGTAAGTAATTGATATTCAAATATATAGATGTAAAGGAAGGCTTTTACGAAGTGTGGACAAGTATCAGAATTTCAGATAGTTATAATTTTAACACATAAAAACACCTATTTATTAGCTAATGTAATAAATGTAATAACTCAATTAATCTATCTGCTGGCGAATCAGCTTTTTTCTGTAAGCGTTAAAAATACGTGATTTGGAAACAAATCCTACATATTTACCATCGTCTATTACCGGAAGGTTCCAAGCGCCTGTGTTCTCAAATTTAATCATTACAGATTGCATAGATTCTTTGCTTGAAACAAAAGTTGGAGGGCTATGCATCAATGTGTTAATAATTATATTTTTACGAGATTCCGTATCAAACATGATTTCGCGAATATCATCCAATGTCACTATACCCATCAATTCCTGATCTTCATTTACTACAGGGAAAATATTCCTTTTTGAAAAGCGCACTAAATCTACCAACTCTCCCAAGCTGGCATGCGGATCAATGGTTACCAGGTCGGTTTCTACAATTTTTTTCAGATCAATAAGGCTTAACACTTGCCTGTCTTTATCATGGTAAATTAAATCGCCTTTCTCAATTAATGGCTTAGTATATAGGGAATATTTTTCAAAGTAGGATATCGTACTGTATGAAATAGCCGAAACAATCATTAAAGGAACAAACAAAGTATAGCCACTTGTAATCTCTGCAATTAAAAATATAGCGGTAAGCGGAGCATGCAATACACCACTCATTACACCACTCATTCCTACCAGTGTAAAGTTACTGGTACTTAACGGATCCACTATTCCCATTATATTTATTAAATATGCAAAAAGGTAGCCCGTAATACCACCAAGAAATAAAGAAGGGGCAAATATACCTCCGCTACCACCAGACCCGATAGTTAAAGCAGTGGCTATTGGTTTCACCAAAATTACTGCCACTACAAATAAAACAATAAAGAAAACGGAATCTACCTCACTAAAAAACAAACTGTTATTTAATAAATTAGCCGCATTCCCATTGAGCAAAGCAGTAATAGTTTCATAACCCTCCCCATAAAGAGGGGGCAAAATAAAAATAAGGAAGCCTAGCGAAACACCGCCAATAAGTGCCCTGCCTAAATCATGCTTTACGTTTTTAATCAGGCCTTCTACTTTCCCCACTGCTCTGGTAAAATAGAGAGAAACTAAGCCCGTAAAAACACCCAGAAACAAATAAAACGGTGTATCAGAAGCTGCAAAACCTTCTGTAAGCGTAAAAGAAAATAATACATCATCTCCTAATAAAGTAAGTGAAACCAAGGCTCCTGCCACGGAGGCTATCAGCAGTGGAATAAATGAGCTGATGGTGATTTCAGACAAGATAACTTCTATACTAAAAATTACGCCTGCTATTGGAGAATTAAATATGGCTGAAATAGCACCCGCCGATCCACAACCAATCAATAATGTACGTTGCTTATAACTTAAATGAACCAACCTTCCTATGTTGGAGCCAATAGCTGAACCTGTTACTACAATGGGAGCCTCCAATCCAACTGAGCCACCAAAACCGACTGTTAGCGCACTAGTAAGCATACGGGAGAAGGTCTTTGTTCTTTTTACAATACTTGACTTCTTTGAAATCGTATACAATATATCAGTGATACCATGTCCTAGCTTCTCTTTCAAGATATATTTGGTAAGTATCACTGTCAAAACTATACCAATAAGTGGATAACTGAGGTATAAGTAATTGGCTAAATTTTGCTGAAAATCTCGTGTCAAAGCTGTTTGAATACCATGAACACTTTCTTTCAATATTACAGCAGCCAAGCCGGCAACAATACCAATTACCCCGGCAGTTATGAGTACAAAATTTTTGGTACTGATATGCTTTACTCGCCAAATCAGAAACTTAAGTAGCAGGTCGTTAAATTTCATGTGTATTTAATTGATTTTAATTTACCACATGGAATTCGCCAATTGATAATCATCCTAGATTGAAATTTCTCAATCATGCTCATTTCATGGCTGTAAAGGTATATAATTATATTCCTAAGCTGCTAATTTTCAATTGATGAATTTATATAATCAATAGATTTTCTACCAAATTCGGATTTAGTGCTAAGATAACTACAATTTACAAATCATATTTAACTGCCAACATAAAATACCTCGGCTGAATAAAATACTCATATGTACTGATCAAATTTTCATTAAAGCTATCTCTCCTTACGCCTTTCGTGTTTAATAAATTATAGGCCGACAATCTAAACTCCCAAGGTTTAGACTTCTGCTGATATCTTAAAGTTGCATTCCATATTTCAAAAGTACTTGAACTATTAGCCTCTTTATTAGTGTAATAATTATAATGATAATCTGTGATTAAATCGAAATTCTTAAATAGATTCCAATCCAGCTTTAGGAAAGGTTTATGATTGGCAAAAGCATTTTTGACTTGATTCGATTGATACCTGTTGTATTGAAATTGATAACCTATTCCCAGTTTTAGTTGCTTGTATAATGTAGTTTTTATCAGCCCTTTGTAATCCTGATTGAATGATTGATTTAAATTTAAATTTCCGTTCACAAAAGAGTTATTTCTAAAGCCATTAAAGTTTACCGATCCATTCACCTTGAAATAGTTGAATTTCTTATCCAAACCTACCTGTGACTGAAAAGACTCATTTGCTTGATCTAAATTAGCTAAGCTGTTGATGCGTTCCACCCCCTCAAACCTTACCTGGTTACCAAAATCGTTCATTTTCCTCATCAAGGTCAGGTTTGCGTAGGTATTCATGCCGGCAAAAAAATTAAAATAATTGTAATACAAGTTTCCTGAATGGTAAATACCATTCTCAAGTAATCTGTTTCCACTAAATAATGCATTATAGTCGGTAAGGATAACTACTTCAGCGTATTTTTGAACATCCACAAACTCGGCTTTTGCAGCATACTTAAAACTTAAACTTTGGGTGCTGCTTATCTCCCACTTACTATAAAAAGAGGGGAGTAATAAATTAATATTTTGATCAGTTAGCGTTTCATTTTGAATGTTAGACAAATTGTAATGATGTAAATATAAGCCAGGCTTAAAAGTAATGTCACCTAATTTTGATTTCAAACTAATTCCCGAATAATAATCATTGAACTGATAACTCAAGTTGTTTTGATATATTTCATTATTGATTTCGCTATTTGCTGACTGCAAGCTGGACGTCATTTTTTGATCTAGAATATTAAATCCGGTAGAGAAATTTAAGTGGTTTGTTTTATTAAGAATACGATAATAATTAGCCTCTCCTTTTAAATGATTACTGTTTATGTTTTTATCCTGAAATAATTGATAAACACTATCGGAGCTAACTCTAAGCAAATTGGAAAATGGGTTTTCATCACTAATTAGCGTAAAATTTGGGTCTTGTAATGAATGGCTGAAACTTGTCTCCATTGAAAAAATATTCTTCTCGTTGTATGTGTAATACAGCATCAATTGCTGATCTAATGAATAAGTATTTTGCTCATCAATTTCAATAAGGTTATTGCTTGATTGCGCAAATTGAGAAATACGGCTGTTTAAATTTTCCAGTGCATTTAACTTGCCAAAAAATGCGTATTGAAGATGAGTACTTACATTTGGTGTATAGGTACTACTATACTTCATTAATCCAGATTGGTTTTGAGCTGTAGATTTTGAAATTAATTGCTCTGTATTGTCGTCATCATTTTGTATATAAGTCCTTACAGAATTACTCCCAAATTCATTATCTGATAACGATCCTAATACAAAACCCGTGTGACTCCATTTTTTACTGGGATTGTAGGTAAAATTAAAAGCCCCTAACTGAGTAGATAAATCTATAGCACTTTCTTTATTTGCCATAGGAAACCCCATCCCTTCATTCGTTAGCTTAATATCAGTGCCTGAATTAGCAACAAAATTATTGAGACCTCCATTAAATCTGAAATAATCCTGTATTGTAAAAGCAAGATCACCTATATTATTAGCATCCGTAATTAGGTTTAGATTAAGTTTTGGTGAATAATAAAACAGATTAGCATGACCCAGATATCTTTTTTGGGGACCTATTCCGGCGGTTAAATCTCCAAAAACTATATTCTTTTTGTCTGCTTTTAATTGGATATTTAAAGCAAGATTATCTTCACTACCCATACCGCTCATTGGAGAGACCTCGTTGTAATCTTTCAATACCTGAACCCTTTCCACCGCATTGGCAGGTATATTTTTTGTGGCCATTTTAGTATCTCCATCAAAGAACTGTTTACCATCTACTAAAACCTTATTCACCTTTTTACCCTGCACACGTACCTCTCCATTCTCATCCACCTCCATACCTGGTAATTTCTCCAGCACATCCTGAAGTTTTCTTTCCCTTCCATCAGTAAAAGCATCTGTTTTATAAATAAGTGTATCGCCAGACATCATTATCGGCATTTCCTGCACTACCTGTACTTCATCCAGGTAATCAGTCGCAATAGCTAATTCTATCACTATGTTTTCTGACAACTCTTTAGTAGGAGTAAAAGATATTTCAAATGGCTGATAACCCACAAAGGACGCTTTTAAAATATAAGCTTGTCCTGCATTAAGTTGCAATTTGAATTTCCCTTCCGCACTACTTATCGAAAAGGCCTCAATAGCGTTAGTTTCCGGATTTAGCACAATCACATTAGCGAACTCGATGGGGCTGTTCAAGGAGTCAACCACCTTGCCAGTGACAAGTAAATTTTGAGCAATAGAAGAAAAAACCATCAAAAACATAATAGAGGTAATAAAATATTTCATGAGGAAGGGGTTTAATTTGGAGACTATTTATAAGGGGTGATTTCGATAAGTCTTAACCACCTATTTCAATTCGAATACTTTCTCCATCTCCTGAATAGCGCTTCATCATCTCTTTCATTTTCTCTTCAGATAATGCTTTAAAAGTCTCGGAATCCATCACCTTACCCTTTTTAGGCTGTTCTATTTTAACCCCTTGCTCAGGATTGAGTACGATTTTGGTACAAATCACCACCATAGTCCCTGTTTTCACCTCCAAAATAAGCCCTGGAAGACCATAGTAATCATTTGGACCATTGCTTACAGGAATATCCATTGTAAACCAAGCCTCAGTTCTTAAAGTATCAGTACCGGTTTCCATTTCCTCCATATCAGTAGAAAAATTCTTGGTTTCTACTACTTTAGTGTAAATAGCTTTCTGGCAATTATAAGAGCCTATTTTCTTAGTTTCGTTTGTCAGTTGCCAATCATAATTAGGCAGACTATCTTTAATAATGAAAGATTTCCCCACTAAATCCTCCTCCCTTTCGTATCTTTTTTCTCCAATATTTTTGTATAAAATACCGCCCTTTCCGGAGGACATCATTAAAAACTCCATGCTACTGTTTCCCTTTACATTAGGAGTTGCTTCCAGACTCTCTATTTTTTTCCAGGTAGATTCACTGCTAGTAAAATGTAATTCATGTTCTTTCTGAAATTTTTTGCTAATCTCATTTTGGATTCTCTCCTGTTCTACTTCAGAGGCTTTTTCACCCAAATTAATTTTAATGCCTGCAGAAGATTGATAGGTAGCAATTCCACTAAATCCCTGAGCAGTTAGCGTACTCTGAGTTATAAAGAAATATAAAATGCTAAGCGTAATAAAATTTTTCATGATCGTATAATTTTGTTTCTACAAACAAAAGCTATTCTAATTATGAAAAAGGTTAAGAAGTGTTAACGTTTGTTAAATTCTGATTTAGAGCAAATCATTTAATTATATTTGGGCATGAATGCTATTAAATTTAAGCAGATTGGTGTCTTTATTATCATGATGATAGTGCTCACTATTATCATACAGTCATATACCATTTACGAAAATTATAAGGATGCAAAAAAGCAGTATCAAATAGATGTACAAAATGCCTTGGATAAGAGTATAGAGCAATATTATGCTGAAATTGCAAAATCCGATGTGCTTACTTTTACCGACTTAAGGAATCTGGACTCAGATATTGATATAAGACGAGCAATTTCACCGGACACTACTATTTATGATATAAGTTTTTTTAAACGTTTTTCAAAAAGCAAACTCAGCCAGGAAGAGGTTGCAAGGCTCGATAATAAAACAATCTTGAGCACTGATACTTTAAAAATATCAAGTATTACTATTAATAAAGGATTTTCTAATATTGATTTTATGGCAGACCAACTTAATGGGATCGCAATGTTCAAAGGAAGAAAAGCATCTGATAGCCTTGATAAAATAAAGGATTTGACTAATAAAATTGTAATATCAATTACGAGAGATACTTTAGACTACAGTCAGCTTAATCAATTCTTGTCAGAGCAATTGACAAGGATTGGCTTCAATACTAATTACGCACTTACTCATCATAAAAAAGATTCCATAATAGGTGGTTATAATCAAGATTTAATGGATGTATTTCCCTTTCAAACTAAAGCAAACGAGACTTTTCTTCCTGCAAACGAACATGTCATTTTGTATTTTGAAAATTCAAGATTGGCAATTTTAAAAAAGGGGTTTTTATCCATTGCTGTTTCTACAATATTTATTTTCTTCATAGCTGGCATTTTACTATACCTATATAAGGTTATAAAATCGCAAAAAGAGTTATCCGAAATTAAAAACGACCTAATAACCAATATAACACATGAATTTAAAACACCGATTGCTACAATAGCTACAGCAGTGGAAGGAATTCAGAAATTTAATCAAGAAAATGACCCTCTTAAAACAGAAAGGTACCTTAATATCTCCAATCAGCAGCTGACTAAGCTTAATTTGATGGTTGAGAAACTGCTGGAGACTGCGACATTAGATAGTGACAAACTCATCTTAAAGAAAGAACTCGTAGATACAGAAAAACTAATAATTCAACTTATTGATAAATATAAGGAAGCAGGAAATAACAAACCAATCACACTTTTTATTCAAAATGATATAAAACCACTTGCTGTTGATCCATTTCATTTTGAAAACGCCATCTCAAATTTGATCGACAATGCTGTAAAATATGGTGGTGACAAAATATCTATCTACTTAAATCAGCAGGAGCAGCTTTCAATTGTAGTAGAAGATAATGGCGGAAATATATCCAAAGAGCAAAAAGAAAAAGTGTTCGATAAATTCTACAGAATACCGAAAGGAAATGTGCATGATGTAAAAGGGTTTGGAATAGGATTGTATTACACTAAGAATATCATCGAAAAACATGATGGAACAATTATCCTAACAATGCAAAATAATTTAACCAGCTTTAAAATAACACTATGAATAATAAAATAAAGGTACTGTTGGCGGAGGATGAGGTATCTCTAGGCACTATAGTTAAAGAAAGCCTGGAGAGTCGTGGTTTTGAGGTGATCTACTGCCAGAACGGTAATGAGGCTATTGCAGCATCAAAGAATACAGCGTTTCATATTTTTGTTTTAGACATTATGATGCCAAAAACTGACGGTTTCACCGTAGCAAAAAATATAAGAAAAAATGATCAGTCTGTTCCTATCATTTTTCTAACTGCAAAGTCACGTACCGAAGACGTGGTGGAAGGCTTTGAACATGGCGCTAATGATTATATTAAAAAACCCTTTAGCATGGAAGAATTAATTGTGCGAATAAATGCCCTTATTCATAAACCAAAAAGACCCACTGAAGAATGGCAACAAATTGGGGAGTATAAGTTTCATTTCGATAGGCAGTTGTTACAATATGAAAATGAAGAACAATTGCTTACTAACCGTGAAGCCCAACTTTTAATGAGATTATTGGATAACAAAAACCAGTTAACAGATAGAGCACTTATATTAAATGATCTTTGGGGAGCTGATGACTTCTTTAATGCCAGAAGCATGGATGTTTTCATCACTAAGCTCAGAAAGAAATTAGCAAAAGACCCAAATATTAAAATTCTAAATATAAGAGGTTATGGGTACAAATTGGTTTTGTAAAATGACAGAAAAAAGTCTAATCTTCAGTTTTAAAAGGAAATATCCAACAAATCATTCAAAACCGGAGCAAAATTAATTTTACAATGAAAATTAATTCTGAGTAAATCTACCTTTGTAATTTCATGATCACCTTTAGAAAAATACAAACTTTGCCTTGAAAAAACTTCCGAAAAATCACTAATAAATGATCTTAATATATTGAGATAATAGACTGAATACTAACTATAATATGATCTTTAAATTAAAGTAAAATAAGAAGGTTTATGTTTAATATATAACCATCAACTCATCCATTTATATTCCTAAAATGCTGTTATCAGCACAATTCAACTATTTAAGGGTTCATCCTATTATTTATCAATTTTATCGATTTCCTTAAAAAATATTACAACCATTTGGCACATTATTTGGTCTTTAGAAGTAAATTTACACATTAAAGTGTTTGAAATTATATTGTTATGGATAGATATAGAGTAAGTTTTAAATGTACCCAATTACCCGAGCAACATGATGGTCTTAAAGGCTTTAGAGTAGCTGAATACTATGAAGGTAGAGCCTATAACGGATTATTTGAGGTAAGTACAAAATGGGGTTCAGGGCAGGAAAGCAAGCTTATTTCAAAAGCTTTATTCGAAAAGTATTTTGAATTAGTACAAGAGGAGCAACTGATGGAAAAGTCAGCTTGAAGTTAAAACAACATAAATAAATAATGGAAAGGCTTGATTTACAAGCCTTTTTTCATTTTCAGCTCTCCACAAACTATTTTAAAAAACTACATTTTGTGGAAAAAACCTACATCATAAAATTTTTCAAATTGGGCCTGAATAATAAAATAAAATTATCAAGGCACTAACCAATCTAATTTTTCCTCTTTAAAATTAAATGCAAAACGAACGTGATTAGGACTATTTAATTCCAGCACCTCCATTGATAAAAATTTAGTCTCTAATATCACGAAATCCTCTGAGTTGAATTCTGGTTTTATTTTCTTAGTATCTTCAAAATTATTATGCTTAGTTCCTGGTGCTTCCAAAGTATTATATGCTTCCCTGCCATTTTGCATTTCCTTGAAAATTGCATTTGTTTCTGGTGTATTAACATGTATTAATACCTCAACATTCACTTTTATTTGGCACTTTCTACCTGGATGATAAAATAATAATTGAGCCAGCGGGTTATTCCTGAAATGATTAATTTTATCGGACCTTTTATCTGTATAAATCTGTCCCGTTAATTCTTTCGGATTAAAACTTCTCCAAACAACATAGCGCATTTCAGGTGTCTTCTCATTAGTAGTACCTAAAATCATAAAATGCATAGGATGTTTTTTATCCACAGCAGCTCTTTTTATTAATGATAAAATTTCTTCGATAATTTCTTCTGATTCTGAATCTGGGTTTAGCATATCTTAGTGACTTATGAAGTCTTATTTTTGTTCAATTGTAATTGAAATATTTTATTTAAATAAATAAAATACAATTTCAGAAAAAATTAATTACCCTTAAATTTTGACTTTTTTACCATAAACTACTCATTTACTGAGAAGTAAAGACTTAATGCTATATTATCCGTATATTTACCATGTAAGGTTCTGAGTAAAAAATTCACTTTTTTTATGTCTTTTTCACTGAAATAATTAACTTTCATTCGATTTCATCTTAATTTTTAACTAAAGCATTAATAATGGCGAAACTCAAGAATATTATCATGCAACTTTCTGATGCTGATTATCAGGCAATTTATGATTCACTTTCAGTAGGAGGCGCGGATAAATCAGCATATTTATTGAAATCTATGCGTAGTAGTCATTCCGGAGATCATACCTTAATGAACGAATTGGAGGTAAATACAAATGCGTATTATACTCTACGTTCCCGATTAAACCAGAAGATTGAAGAATATTTGTTGCAACAAATGGAAAACCCTCGGACGGATATTCTAAAAAAAGTAGCCAATATTAACGAAATATTATTTACTAAAAAGAAAGCCATTGCTATTGCTACCCTTAAAAAGTTAGAGAAAGAATTAATTGATTACGATCTTTCTAATGAGCTAACTGTTGTTTACAAAGCTTTGAAGAAAATGCATCATCATACAGAAGAGTATTTTCAATACAGCCAGCTTTACAATAAACATGTGGCATACATGCTAGCGGTTGACAAAGCAGAGGACTTGCTAAGTAGTTACTTTATTAAATTTGGAAATTACTCATTAACAGGAGATGAAGTTAATAAACTGGAATTAAGTCTCCTTAACAAGGAAATGATCAATATCTGCAGAATTTATGATTCGCATAGATTATACATATATAAAAATTGCCTGAATATATTTCATAGACTATTTGTTGAGGAAGATGAGGCCAACTCAGACCTTGACCCTATTGAAGACATTTTAAATAGGGCTGAAGAGATATTTGAGATGTATAGCTTAGATTCTATTTATTTCCATTTAAAATTGGTGTATGAGTTCCTTAAAATGGAATACTATAACCATTATACTTTATACAGAAAGGCTGATAATTTTTACGAGGAAGTAAATGAATCTTGCGATACCTTCCTCTCTAATTTCACGCTTTACACCTATCCTTCACAATTTTTAATCACCAAAATTCAAAGAAAAAAGAGATCCTCAGAAGGGCCACCCTTATCGGAAGAGAATGTTGCCATCTTTCAGGATTACGAGCCTGATAAAGACAATGTACCACAATATATAACCTATATTACTTATAGATCACTATCATGCTTTTTTGATAATAAATTTGAGGAAGCGGCTAAATGGCTCAATAATTTATTGAATGATGTCAGTTTGAAAAAATACCAAAATGCTCAACTGGAAATTAAAACACTATTGGCATTAATGTATTGTTTGTTTAAAGACTATGAACTATTTAATCAGTTGATCAATAGCATACAGAGGCAAATAAGAATTTTAGGGAAGGATAATTGTGAAAATATTCAGTTATTGAACAAAATAATGAAAATTTCACTGAGTGAATCCAAGAGAAATAAAAGAGAAAAAATTGGAGAAATGGCTAAGAGTTTTAATGCACTTAAGCCTGAACAGCACTTTTCTCCAACCTTAATAATTGAATTTAATGAAGAATTAATAGATAGGTTAGTATAAAATTATACTAACCTTCCTATTTTTTTTTAGACAGATAATTCTGTTAAGCTTTCTTGAGATAAAGGCTTGTTTAAATATTTTTTAACAGCTTCATACTTTTTAGATTTACTCACATCCTGAGGATTAATTGAGGAGGTAAGCATTATAATTTTACACTTATTAATGGTAGTATCTTTCAACTTATTGAACTCTTCCAAAAATTGAAAGCCATCCATTAAAGGCATATCTATATCAAGAAAAATAACGTCAGGCAACACGCTGTCAACAATATTCTTCTCCAATTGCTCAATGTTTTTGAGGAATTCAATCGCACTTTTTGCTCCTGTATGTGTATAAATATAATCAGATAGGCGAGCTGCTTCAACCATTTTCTGGTTGATTAGATTATCAATTTCATTGTCGTCAATTAACATGACGGAGTGATATTTACTCATAATTAAGAAATTTTATTATTTGGTGCTATAAATTACGTAAAAAAGAAGTTAGAATAAAAACATTTCAATATAGAAAATGCACCTGAATAATCAGGTGCATTTTTAAAATATTTTACAAATCAAATTTAATTCCTTGAGCCAATGGCAAAGAATCGCCATAGTTTAAGGTGTTGGTTTGTCGTCTCATATAAGCTTTCCAAGCATCGGAACCAGATTCTCTTCCTCCACCAGTTTCTTTTTCACCACCGAAAGCTCCACCTATTTCTGCTCCTGATGTGCCTATGTTTACATTGGCTATTCCACAATCAGAGCCTACAGCAGAAATAAACTGATGGGCCTCTCTCATATTATTTGTCATAATAGCCGATGACAAACCTTGACGCACACCATTTTGTAATGCAATGGCATTATGTACATCACCACTATATTTGATCACATATAAAATAGGAGCAAAAGTTTCGTTCTGCACTATTTCATAATGGTTTTCAACTTCTATAACTGCGGGTTTTACATAACACCCACTTTCATATTCAGCTCCTGTTAATATTCCCCCTTCAATAAGTACTTTACCACCTTCAGATTTGGCTTTTTCAATAGCACTTTGATAGGCCTTTACTGCGTCTTTGTCAATAACTGGTCCTACATGGTATTTCTCATCTAATGGGTTACCAATTCGTAATTGGCTATAAGCATTCTTGATTTTATCAATTAATTCATCATAAATAGATTCGTGGATAATTAACCTACGGGTAGAAGTACATCGCTGACCTGCAGTACCTACTGCGCCAAAAACGGCACCTATTAAGGTCATTTTTAGATCCGCTTCAGGGGTTATGATTAAAGCATTATTACCACCTAGCTCTAAAATAGTTTTACCTAACCTAGAAGCAACCGCTTGCCCAACTATTTTACCCATTCGGATAGATCCTGTAGCTGAAATCAATGGTATATTTTCATCGTTTGTCATCCATTCGCCCACTTTATAATCTCCATTTACAAGACATGAAATACCCTCCGGCAAATTATTATCTTTTAAAACTCCTACAATTATATTCTGGCAAGCAATTCCTGTTAAAGGGGCTTTTTCTGAAGGCTTCCAAACGGTAACGTTTCCGCAAACCCATGCTAGAGCTGTATTCCAACTCCAAACTGCTACCGGGAAATTAAAAGCTGAGATGATGCCGGTAATACCCAAAGGATGCCATTGCTCCTGCATATGATGTTGCGGTCGCTCAGACTTAATGGTTAGGCCATAAAGCTGGCGAGAAAGTCCTACAGCAAAATCACATATATCAATCATTTCCTGTACTTCACCCCATCCTTCTTGCAATGATTTACCCATCTCATAGGACACTAATCTACCCAATGGATCTTTTAATTCGCGTAGTTTATCACCAAATTGCCTTACAATCTCACCTCTTTGCGGAGCTGGCATTGTACGCCATTCGGTAAAGGCTGAGTTGGCCGTTTTTATTACAGCATCGTAATCTTCTTTTTTCGTAACGCCAACAGAAGCTATTTCCAATCCATCTACCGGAGAAATAGAACTGATGTTTTCGTTAGAATCCATCCATAGGTTTCCGGTAGAAGTACCTTTATTGATTTTATTAACACCCAATTGCTCAAGAGCCTTCTTAATTCCGTATTCTTCCTGAATATTCATAAATTATTGTATTTCAATGATTATTAAAGTTGGTAATATTTAATTCTTATTTTACAAAAATGGATTTTTTATAAGGATAATAAAAGAAAAAAGGGACTCCATATTGGAATCCCTTTCGAATATTTGTTAATTTTTAAATGCATTACTGCCAACCCATTCCGTAATAAGCTCTTGTACCATCCGGATAAATTCCTTCTATTAGAACTCCTCCGGTTTTAGTTTCCAGAATTTTATTCAGATCATTAGCGTCTAATACTGCAATTTTATCCACTGCAGTAATAATGAAGCCTTCTTTAATTCCAATTTCAGCCCATTTACCAGCTTCTATGGAAGCAACTTTTGCACCACCACTAATCTTTAATTTCGCTAGCTCTCTTTCGCTTACATCTTCAAACTGGGCTCCATCAATCTCTATCACTTTCGGAGCTTCCACTATTGCTAAGGTGTTTTCAATATTTTGCAAAGTAGCTTCTGACTTTGCTGCTTTCCCATTTCGGATGTAGGTGACGTTAATTTTATCACCGGGCCTGTTTCTCCCAACTAATTCTTGTAATTCGGCCACGTTGGATATTTTAGTATCCTCAATCTGAATGATCACATCCCCTTCTTTCAGGCCTGCCTTTTCAGCAGCACTTTCAGGTCCAACACCCATAATATAAACACCCGAATTCAAATCAGTACCCTTGTCAGTGATCCTCGGATCATTCAAATTAGCAATGCTTACTCCAAGCATGGCCCTTTGTACCACACCAAATTCTTTCAAGTCGTTTACGATTTTGCTCACCAAAGTAGATGGAACAGCAAACGAATACCCTGCATAGCTACCCGTTGGAGTTGCTATAGCAGTATTTATTCCAATTAATTTACCTTTTAAATTTACTAATGCGCCTCCACTATTACCAGGATTTACTGCTGCATCGGTTTGGATAAAAGATTCAATTCCATATTGGCTTTGAGATCTTAAGATGTTAATATTTCTTGCTTTAGCACTTACTATACCAGCTGTTACGGTAGAGGTTAAATTAAAAGGATTTCCAACTGCCAATACCCACTCACCTACTTTGGTTTGATCAGAATCTCCAAATTCAACGAAATCAAGTGACGTAGCATCTATTTTCAACAAAGCAATATCTGTATTAGGATCTACCCCTATTATTTGGGCCTCGTAGGATCTGTTATCATGTAAAACTACTTCCAATTTTGAAGCTCCATCCACCACATGATTATTGGTGGCAATATAACCATCGGGAGAAATAATTACCCCTGAACCTGACGATTGAGCCTTTCTCTCCATGGGTGGTTGTCCTTGGCCATTATGAAAATCTCTGAAAAATTCTTCAAAGGGAGATCCGGGTCCAGATTGACTTCGGGATGATTCTGCCTTAATATGTACTACTCCTTTTGTTACCTGCTCAGCGGCATATATAAAGTTTAAGCCTTCTGGCACAGTATATTCATTCTCGTTAAGAAAACTTGAGAATTTTGTGTTACTTTCTTGAATCTCTTCAAAGGTTCTGCCTTCCGGTATACCCGATTTAAAATACATAAAACCTCCAATAGCAATAATTGCACTCAATAATGAAGCCAATACTACCCCTATAAAAAATTGTCTTTTATTTAGCATATCTTATTAATTTATTTAACTGAAACGCATAAACAACGTTACTGTTCACTATTATATTGAACAAAAAAATGAAGAACCTGATTCAGATTCTTCATTTTTATTTAAATGCTCATTATTTAATTTGAATGGTTTTAGTTAACTCCTTTTTCTCATCTTTCGGAATTAAAACTTTCAAGATACCATCTTCGTAGCTGGCTTGTATCTTATCTTCCTTTACATTATCTGGTAGATAAAAACTTCTGCTGAACGAGCCATACTGTGTTTCCTGAGAATGGTAATTTTTCTCTTTCTTCTCATTTTCTAATTTTCTCTCACCGGAAATGGTTATTCTACCATCAGCCATATCGATTTTAAAATCTGATTTTTTCATTCCCGGAACTGCTACAGAAAGCTCAAAACCCGTCTCATCCTCAGCTATATCCACCTGAGGATTAAAACTCTTTTGTTCATTATCATAATTATTAAATGATTCGTTAAAGAATCTGTCTAAGAAATTAGAAAATCGTTTGTTTTCTAAATTTGAAAATCCTGGATTATACTTTATAAGTGTCATAATTAATAAATTTTAATATTTTTATAAAGTCTATAGAGAAATCTATACCATTTTTAAAAAAAATTATTTTTGACAATAAAATCATGTCATTATGTCTTGTTTTTAAAGTATTTAATTAAAATTCAGCCATTATGTCTGTTTTTGATTTTCATTACTGTGTGATTAATCTTTTGAAGATATTTTTAAAAATAAGTAAAATTATTTTGTTCAAGTAGTTGTAAAATATAAAATGGACTGCTATGTTTGCATTCCCAAACGGGGAAACGTATAAATTCCTCCTTAGCTCAGCTGGTTAGAGCATCTGATCCCGATTAGTCGGGGAGGGTCCTTTACCGAAGAGCTTGAAAGTTTGAAATAGTACAGGAATTATATTCCTCCTTAGCTCAGCTGGTTAGAGCATCTGACTGTTAATCAGAGGGTCCTTGGTTCGAGCCCAAGAGGAGGAGCAAGCCTTGCATGTCTGCAAGGCTTTTTTTATGCCTAAATTTTATTAAATTTCTGCATGGAACAACATTTTGTTTATATTCTCTATTCCTCTAAAATAGACAAATACTAT
>JBBSPJ010000010.1:0-26889 GCA_038258905.1 Cytophagales bacterium | reverse complement strand
TTTTTGAAGAATCGCAAGTATTCTTCTTTTGTACTTTTCTCATTGTCTATCTATATTTGTTTGTCCCGTTAAAATAGGTATTAATAACAAATATTCCAAGCAAAATAGGCTTTTTTTCTTAACTTAATAGCATTGGGGCACAGCCCTAGGTATATGGCAATATGATTCCTCGATTTTGGCGGTATTTTTGTTCCGGCGAAGCAAGGAAAACAAAAATGATGACAAAATCTGCTATGAAACTTTAGTATTCATGGATTATCAACTTTCCATTAAATTCGTGGTAGAACCATGTATTTTAACAAAAAGCTATTTACTTAGCTTAGTTTAATTTCTATACTGTTTTAAATCTCTGAAGAGATTTTACTCTAAACATTGAACATTCGGAACCCCTGCTCCTACATAAAATAGCTTATCTACTGCTTATTGCTCCTTATCTTCTGCCCATTGCTGATTGTACATCATTGACATTTTAACTTACGCATAAATCCTCTAGAACCATCACATGCATATCAAAGTAATATCTCCTATTTTACTCAATAGGATCAGTAGCTGGTTTATCAACTGCCTCATCAGAGGCTGGAGCCTTGCCATAATGGAAATCAGAGTAAACCTTAGTAAATTCTGCTCCAAAAAACACTATCATAGATGAATAGGAAGTCCATAAAAGCAACAAAATAACAGAACCCGCAGGGCCATAATTGGAAGCAGGATTTGCATTACCAAAATACATTCCCAAAGCAAACTCACCAATTACAAATAAAAGCGCTGTCATAAATGCGCCAATCCAAACTGTTGGCCAACGGATTTTAGCATCAGGAAGCACTTTCATCATCATAGCAAATAGTACTGTAATCACCCCTATAAAAATGATAAGATTAACCACCTCTATAAAAATTAATAAGCTGTCGGACCAATTTTCTCTGATCCATGAACTAAGAAGCCCAATTACTGAAGATAACAATAAAGAAATCAACAGCAGAAAACCAATGGTTAATATAAGCCCAAATGAAAATAACCTTGTTTTTATAAAAGGCCATATACCTTTTTTTGACGCCTTAGCTTCTACTTCCCAAATAGTATTAAGCGACTTTTGAAATTGAGCAAATACCGTGGTTGCCCCTATAATGATAGTAGCAAAGCCTAAAATAGTTGCCCATACTGATCCTGAAGTATCCATCGTTTTTTTCAATAAATTTTGAATACTATCCGCTGTGTCCCTATCTATAGTAGAAGATATTTGCTGATGTAATTCTCCACTTACCACTTCGTTACCAAAAAAGTAACCTGCAATGGAAATTACTACCACTAATAAACCTGGTAGTGCAAAAATAGCATAATAGGCAATTATTGCTCCCTCCCGAAAAGGGTCTCTATTCACCCATTTCTTTCCCGCTGTCTTTAGCATTTGCCAGAAATTTTTAAGCGTGTTTTTTCTCATATTGATAAATTGTTTACTTACGTATGAATATCTTTTCAATTGATTCTTAGAAAAGTAGAATGTAATAATTTGATTGATTTAAAATGAGATTTTAAAACTTTAATGAGTTTTCGATATACCAATCAATTTAAACTATTAATTAATTAAAAACGTAATAATAGCGAATGTAAGTCGGCAATTGTTATATTTTCTGGGTTTAATCTTGTAAAAATAATTGCAGATTTTGTGTGTGTGTGGACTATAGCGAAAAAGACTTTTCAAATTATAACCTAGATTAAATTTTTAAACCTAAATAAATTCTAGAAACACTTTTTAAATTTAAATACATTTGGATCATTAATCGTTAAATCTATATTTTTTATCTATCAAAGAATAATAAATCTATATAATTGCATCTATTGTGTTAGCTTTCGTATATTATACTAAAAAACAGAAGGTTTTTTAAAACAATCAACTTTTAAACTAAATAATGAAAATAATTTTATGGATTTAGTATTCAAATACGATCTAAACGAAACATGTAAAGTTCTTATTCAAGAAAAGCTGGATGGTTTAGATATTATTTACACCTATACCGGGCTTGGAGAAGTAAAGCTTAGCTGTAAAATTTCTGATCAAAAAAGAGAGGAATTGAAAACTCAATTGGGAAAGTATGGTATAGGTATTGTGGATAATAAAAAAGAGTTATTAGTTCAAAAAATAAAGAACATACTAACACAGATGGCTTATTTGGATGAGGAAGATATCATTAATAAAACTTCCATTCATTTGACAGAAAAGTTAAACTTAAGCTATGGTTATCTTTCTAATATATTTACAGAGATCACAATGTCTACAATAGCTAATTATATTATTTTACAAAAAATTGAACGTGCTAAAACACTACTTACAAAAGAGGCGCTTACGCTTACAGAGATAGCTCATAAGTTAAATTATAGCAGTGTGGCACATCTCTCAAATCAGTTTAAGAAGAAAACCGGATTAACACCAACTGCTTTTCAAAGAATTATTGAAAAGCGAAAAGACAATAATTAAAAGCAATTGATTTTAAAACTACATTACCAAAATTATGAATAACGTACCCATTACAATATTGCTTGTAGATGATGATGAAGATGATAGACTATTGTTTGAGGAAGCAGTTAATTCCTTAGAGGTGAATACTGAAGTAACACTATTAGAGGATGGATTTCAAATGATGGAATATCTGGATAAGCTAGCAGATTCAGATAAAAACTTACCTGAGATTATTTTTCTTGATTTAAATATGCCAGGTAAAAGTGGCATAGAATATTTAGATGAAATACGTAAACACCCCATTTATAAAGATATATCTATAGCCATTTATTCTACCTCTTCTTCAGAAAAGGATATTGAAGAGACATTTGTAAGAAAAGCTAATATTTATATAAATAAACCCAATACTTTTAAAGATTTAAAAGAAGTGCTGAATAAGGTGATTTGTACCAATTGGCAATACATTAATTCCGGATTTAATAAAGAAAGTTTTTTAATGAGCACCTGAAAAAGCATACAATTAATATGATCGTCTCAGAAATATTCATGTATCCCTTAAAAGTTAAAATTAGAAATAAGACCATCAATTGATGATCTTATTTCTTCTTAAACACTGGTTTAAACCTGAAGATAAATTTTGTATTGTGTGTTGATCTTGCCAATTTATTAGGATAGAGTTACAGAAAATTTGGAGCTTTATGTTTTGAAAATATTATAAGTATATACCTACTCAATCAAAAAAAATGAGATTCAAGTTTTCAGAAAATATATTAAAAGCTTCACTCACAGTCTCTATCCTTTTGCTTTTAATAATTGCTAGTGAGAACTACCGCCAGTTTCAATCTTATAATAAAAGCCAAAGAAAAATAATTAATTCACACAAAATTAAAACCAGTTCACAAAAGTTACTGAATTGTATATATGCAGCGGAACATTTATTTGATAAATACACTTACACCAATGATACAGTGTATTTGGATCAATTTAAAAACTCAGAAGCAACAATAAATTTACAAGTAAATCAATTAAGAAAATTAACGGCTAATGATTCAATTCAGCTTAGTCTATTGAATACCATACAAACATATATTTATGAACGTGCTATTCAATTAAAAACAAGCCAAAATTTTACAAAGTCTAAAATAGTTTCCGCTGGTAAAAACAGTATCGCGTCTCAAGATTTATTTTTCTATAATGTTAGTAGTGCCATTGAAGCTTTAAATAAGCGAGAATCAGGCTTACTTAGAGAAAATGAAGAGATTGCTAATAAGAAGTATAAAATTAATCCGCTTTTATTACTACTTACGGTGGTTTTTTCACTATCTATTTTTATAGTCAGTTTTATTATGTTGTATTCTTATTTAGGTAAGATGAGAAGAAACATAGAGAAACTCAGAATAAATAATATGATTTATGAACAATCTGAAAAAATTGCTCATACGGGGCATTGGTATTTTCAGCCCGGCACCAATAATATAATATTTTCGAATAATTTGTATAGAATGCTAGGTTTTGAACCCAATAGCTTCAAACCAAATTTAAAGAAATACCTAGGTATAATCTCTGAAAGTGATAGACCAAAATTAATAAATGAGTTAAAAAATTTAAAACAGACTAGAAGACTTAAGCCCATTGATATTGAAATAATTGACGCTAGTGGTCAAGAAAAGTGCCTAAGATTTGTTGCAGAAGTAGTGAAAGATGAATTTGGAAATGATATAGTAATTGGTGCTAATAAAGATCTTACAAATGAAATAGCAACCAATAGAAAATTGAGTAAGCTTAATGATGAATTGATTTTACAAAGGGAAATTTCTAGAATTGCTGAATCTATTGCACTGATTGGTTGCTATACTTTTGATTTTGAAAAGCAGGAATGTGAATTTTCTTCTAATCTTTATAGAATTTTAGGACATGAACCTAACAGTATTGAAGCCTCAAGAGAAAACCTTATTAATTTTGTGCATAATAATGATAAGCTAGAGTTTATTAAAAGCACAGCACCGGAAAATATAGATTCCTCAATTGCTGTTCATCAATTTAGAATAATAGATCACCAAAAAAATACAAAATATATATTATCGAATGGTAAGATGTTTCTACATGAAAACCATAAAATTTTAATTGTTACTTTCAAGGACATTACTGAACAGGTAAAAGTTAATTTGGAGTTGGAAGAAAACATAGATGAGCTTTCTAAATCCAATGCAGAACTTGAATCATTTAATCATATAGCCAGTCACGATTTACAAGAACCCTTACGAAAAATTCAGACTTTTATATCAGTATTAGAAGGTAAAACAGGTTCAGAAATTTCGGATATGCAATCTGAATATCTAAATAAGATTAACTTAGCGGCTCAACGTATGCAAAACTTAATAATTGATTTATTAAGTTTTTCTAAAACTTCTATTGAAGATAAAGTATTTGAAAAATCTAATCTTTCTGATCTATTAGATAATGCGCTGGATGAAGTGAAAGCTGATATTCAGGAAAAGAAGGCAATCATCAATTATGATCCTCTACCCATTGCCAATGTAATCTCCTTTCAATTTCAGCAATTATGTGTGAACCTCATTAATAACGCATTAAAGTACTCAAAAGGTGATACTATTCCCACTATCAATATCAAAAATGAAAATGTAAATCAGACTGATTTAATTAAATACCCAATATTGAGAGGAAAAAAGCTGGTTAAAATTACATTTGAAGACAATGGAATAGGTTTTGAACAGCAATATTCAGAAAAAATTTTCAACCTCTTTCAACGCCTCCATGGTAAAAACAAGTATTACGGAACAGGCATCGGTTTAGCAATTTGCAGTAAAATTCTCCAAAATCATAAAGGAGTGATTTATGCCGAAAGTAAACCTGATGAGGGCTCTAAATTTACAATCATATTTCCTAAAGAGCCATCATAAGTATCCGATTTTGATAAACTGTCCAGTACCTTATTCCCTTGGAAGTTTGAATTTATTTCAACTATTGAAATTGTATACGATTACGAAAATTTCTCTTCACTAAACTCAAGCCGATTTAAAATGAAAATCACCTCAATTATTTTGAAAATTATAAGCTAATGAAATTCCCAGTGTTAACGACTATTATTGAAAATATACAAATAGAATAGATACAGGCACAAATAATACAAGATCAAATTGAAAACATATAAAAGTTTTCTAATCCTGTATACTAATTTTATTACGACAAGCGATAATAAAAAAATAGGGCTTGCCTATTGTTGTATTCTGTTTATTGGGTGATGATCGGATCTATTATTTTAATGAATACTTCAGGGTAAGATTAAATACAAAATAAACGATAGACTACGATAGCATATCTGTTCATTTTAGTAACATTTTCAATTTCTTAATAAAAAATTAAGCTTGTAAAAAAGGTAGCATTATTTCACTATAAGTGAGATATTTTTTTTCTGCTACTCAAATATATGAATTATCTAACTTTTTAAACTTGTCTCATGATAGGATATCAGAAAATTGAACAGCTCAGTAATATAAAAAGACTCATAGGTGAAAATCCCCTAAAAAATACTAAAAAAGGACCTGTTTTACTTATTAGTGCCGGGATTCATGGAAATGAGCCAACAGGAATACTAGGATTAAAGAGGGTTTTTGAAAAATTAGAAGAATACAAAATCCCTCTTAAAGGTAGAGTCATGGGAGTTGCAGGAAACATAAAAGCGCTGAAAAAGGGCGTTAGAATGATAGACCAGGATTTAAATAGAATATGTACGCTAGAAAGGGCTGCTCATTTAGAAAAAAATGCTGATTATGGCTTTTCGGAAGAATCAGAATTCTCAGAATTATTGCAAATAATTAAAAGTATAAAGTCCGATCCATTTTATACTGATTTAAAGTTTATAGACTTGCATACCACCTCCTCTCCTACCATTCCTTATATAAGTGTGAATAGAAAAGAAGACAGCTACAGATTTGCCAAATCCTTTCCAGTTCCGGTTGTTAGTGGTATAGAGCAGTTTATCCCAGGTCATTTTGATCATTATTTAAGTGAATTAGGACATGTTGGATTTACTTTGGAGGCGGGCCAGCATAAAGATATGAATTCAGTGGACAGGCATGAAGCCATTATTTGGCTAACCCTTCAAAAGTCAGGTTTATTAAGAAATGTAGAAAATTATTTCGTGGAGAAAAGTCTTACAATACTCCAAAATGCCTCAGATGGTAAAGCTGGAAATTATGAGGTAATATACAAATACAATATTATGGAAGGGGAAGAATTTAAAATGGCATCCGGTTTCAAAAATTTTCAGGAAGTGCAAGAAGGCGAGCTTTTGGCAATCTCAGATGGTCTTCCATTGTATGCTGAGAAAAATTCATTCATCTTTTTGCCCTTATATCAAGACCAAGGAAGTGATGGCTTTTTCCTTATCAAAAAGTGTAATTAAAATGAAATTTAAAAGTATTAAGCTATACTCCTTAAATGTATAAGTTCCGATTAATATGTTGTAATACAGGTACAGCATTAAAGTTTTAAATTTGATAATAGCTTTCCGGTGGTAACTGGAAGGTTTTAAATCAAACTATTTTTAAACTTATAAAATTACAATCATGAACAAAGATTTGAAAGAAGGCAAAGTGGCTAAAGAAATTGAAGAAGAGACCGCCAAAGTACCATCTGATGTATATTTATGGACAGCCATAACAGCTATGGGAGCCTCATTAACATTAAAGATATTAAAGAAAGATAAATTAGCCTTATTTGTAGGGCAATGGTCTGCTCCTATCTTAATAATGGGCTTATATAACAAAATTGTTAAAACAGAGGGACATGACTGAATGAAAATCTTCTAGCTATGGATTAGTTAGGTGGTGGGATCGGTTTTCTTAGTGGGCCGGTCCCTTTTTTATTTGCCAATTATATCAATTTGGTGAGATCAAATCCGTTTGTCAGATAATTCCTTATACTTTAATTCCAGCACAGTCCCTCCTATAATATACCTCTACAATAGCCATGAGAATGTTCTATTCTATTAAATAGAATTTAAGCAGACAATTGGATGTATTTTTATAAAAATAGGCCTGCCATATAACCTTATTTTATAAAATGTATAAAAAAACCGGCTGTAAAAGCCGTTTTATATTAAAAAAATATTAATCAAGAATTAACTATTCATTTTCTGCCATTTGGTTCACTTCTGATTCTGCTATTTTTGTCAGCAATGCATCAGCATTCTTTTCCTCTTTTAATGTCTCTTCTAAAAGATTGGCACATTCAGTATTTCCCATCTGCTTAGCTAACTGAACCAGAGCTCCATATGAAGCTATCTCATAATGCTCTATTTTCTGACTAGCAATTATAATCCCGGCATCTCTTACCATCGAATCACTACTAGTGCTCTCCAATATTTCTTCAGCCTCTTCTAATAGACCAGCCATTGCTTCACACTTTTTACCTGAAGCTTTTTCATTAATCAGCTCAAATACTTTCTCAAGCCTTTTAATTTGATTTTCTGTTTCTTTTTTATGCTCTTTTATGGCATCAGATAGCTTTTTTGAACTTGCTGCTTTAGCCATTTTAGGTAATGATTTTACCAAATGATTTTCAGCCCAATAAATATCTTTTAGTTCATGTAGAAATAATTCCTTAAATTCTGATTTGCTTTTGTCGGTTGATTTGTTTTTAGTTTCCATAATTATATTAAAAAGTTAAAGTTTGCATTAATTAGCCCTCTATTTAAAAAAACTGTATTCAATTATTAAAAAATAGCGCTGTGAAATAATATCAATCGGTATATGGATCATTCTGAAATTGCTGCATAGGGGATGCATCAGTAAGCATGGCTACCATCATTTCTGATAGACCTACAATCAAATGCGGCAAATATACCATATCTGAAAAATCAAAAATCCATGGAGATACTGCTAGAAAGGCACCAGCGGCAAAATCTGTCACCAAATGCGTTTTCATAGAAACTGCCTTGAATACTCCCAGCTCATAGTTAGTACATAAACTATATGTAATCGTTCCTGCACCTAAAATAATAGGTATGGCGCTTATATATCCGGAATCAGAAAAATTAAAGAGCCATGGAGACGCAATCAAAAATATTCCAGTAGTATAATCGATGAATCCATGTACTTTCCTGTTAATAATTTTCATATAAGCTTAGTTTAAAATGCGAAAAAAATCATATTGCTTAATTACTCATGCAATTTCTATTCCTACATTATAATTCTAAACTCTATTCATTTTTAAGAGTATTTTATATTATATCTAAGCAACGAAAGGAGGCTATATTGCCACGATGTGGCGTAAATGTGTCACTACTTTATCAAGTGAGCGGCTAAAAATTGCGGCAAGAAAAAAAAATAAATAATCTAATTTAAAAATAAAGTTATATCTCTTTCAAATAAAATAATTAATAATGATTCATTAGAAGAAGATCACAAAGATTTATTCCAAATATGTCAGAAAAATTAAGTTAAAAACAACAATTACAAAGATTTTAAAATGCTGACTATCATTATTTTAAGAAATCAAAGGCTTTTCAATCTATAACACTTCAAAAAATAGTCTTGTAAATTTTAATGTTTGTATAGTTTAAATTATTTAAGACTTTCTTAGCACTAGTTAAAATATATTATTCAGCAAGGCTAAAAAAAATCAAACGAAGAATAATTAAATGCAAGGCATAGAATTTGACTTTACCTATGTTAAAACTATTATAGAATTAAAATAAAAATTAAAAATTATGAAAAAGTCAATCTTAATTTTCTGTGCTGCAGGTTTATTTTCAGTGATGGCATGTGATAACAACAATAATAGAAATCGAGATACACATGGAGGAGATACTACCACCAATAATAATAATCGAGACATAAGAGAATCTGACGGCAGATCCGGAACTGATAATGGATTTGGTAAGCATGATAGGGATGCAAATAGGCAAGATAACTATTCAGATTCAAGAGCTTATGACGAAACCAATTCTTCAGGAAATAATGATAATCTGACTTCACGAGGAAATACTGGTAGTACTTCTGATGCTAACCAAAGTTATGGAACTAACTCCGGTGAGCTACCGCCTGAAATTAGAAATAAGTTTGAGAACAATGAAACTTTTAAGGATATGAAAATCGATCAAAGCAGATCTTATGAAAGAAACGGTAAAACTTATTATGAGATAACCTTTGAGAAAACAGACGGTAATGATCTAAATAGAGAAAATACCACCACTGGAGACAGTAGAAATAGACCTATTAACGCAAGAACCAATTAATAAATCATTTAAAAATGTCGTTTAAATGAGTCTATGAATATCCCGGTTTACTCGGCACAGGAATTAAGGCCATAACCGAAAGCTTTTGGTAGCAATAGTAAAGAAACTACTTTACAGACGAATTTAATATAAAAGTTAAACCTCTATTATGAATTAGCATGATAGAGGTTTTTTTATGTTCAAGATTTTAAAGTGTAAACATTTTATTTTCTCATTTTATCTAATTTTTCTATTACTGGAGTGGCTAAGGTGCCATGTAAAAAGAGAGAAAAAATTATGACTAGTGTTACAAGGGCATATAGCTCATCGCTTCCTTTAAAAGGTGCTCTATTTAAGGCATATGATAAATAGTAGATAGCCCCAAAACCTCTAATGCCAATTAAGAAAACGATACCAAATCTCTCTCTCCAAGGAATTTTATTAAAGCCTATTAAACCAATCATTCCGGCAAGTGGTCTGATAATAAGAGTAATAATAACCGCCACAATAACCAAACTTAAATATAAAGGCTCCAAAAGATCTCCAGCTACGGCAGCCCCTAATCCTAATAAGATAATTACCATAAGTATTCTCTGTACCTTTTCTATAAATCGGTATAAGTATTTATGGTAAAAATGATTTGGTTCCATTTGTCTAATAAGTACTGCACCAATAAAAACGGCAAAGAAACCATACCCACCTAAAAATTCAGTTAAACCATATATAAAAAGTGTTATCCCGATGGCAGATAGCCCCATAATAGATTTAGAGAGATCACTTTTTACCTTTATTTTAAAAAGCATTTTAGCAAATATCCAACCAAGTAGAAGGCCTAAGATTACACCAACTGCTATTTCATACAAAACATTTACAAGCAACCAGGTAGAGGCAAAATATTCATAATTAGCTCCGAATAAAGCCATCAAAATAGCCAGGTTAGTAAACGGAAAAGCTAATCCATCATTAAAACCCGCTTCGGTAGTTACGGCAAATCTAACTTCATCTTCTTCTACATATTCCCTGTCTTCCTCAGTATTATTTTCGCTTACCTCCTTTCCTGTTTCTTCATCCTTAGCACCCTTTGAAGGTGCTGCAACCTCAACTTCAGAGGCCATTAATGAATCAGTAGGTGAAATTACAGCGCCTAATAGCAAAGCTGTGGCAGGAACAAAAGCGGCTATCCAAAATCCGGCTATAAACGTGAGAACCACCGTAAGTAGCATAGTTATTGAAAGTAATCTCCAGGTTACCTCCCATCCTTTAAAACTAAATGGCCTATCAATTTTTAAACCTGCACCCATCAAAGTAATAATCACGCCCAATTCAGTGATGTGCTCAACTAATTTACCTTCTGCCTTTAAATCTGGAGCTACCAACCCCGTAGGTAAAAGAACTACTAAATAGCCAATAATAAATACTATTATAGGTAAACCTATTGCTGACTTAGAAAGGTAACGAGGTAGAAATGAAGATATAAAAATACAAGCTCCTAATATAAATATCCATAAGTTAATACTGTCAAACAGTTCGGGAAATTTTACTATATCCATTTACAATTCTATTTATATAGTTACTATTTATTGATAAAATATTTCTATCATATTTTTAGTCTTAATATGGAATGGTAAAATTTAATCCATGAATAAAAAACAAAATGAATATATTGATGAATACAGAATCGTATTTTAATATTCAATATTCATTAGCTTTAGTTTCGTGTAGAGAGTTTTTCTATGGATATTTAAAACTTCAGCAGCCTTAGTCTTATTGAATTTAGTTTTCCTTAATACCTCTATTATTTTCTGAGCTTCTGCTTTAAAAGCGGTGGATTTAAGATCTGCCGCTTCTTCAGGAATGATAGTTTCTTTTTCCTCCTCAAAGTCAAACTCTTTGTTGATAAGGTTTGATGGAAGTGCATCAGAATAAATATAATTATCTTTTGAAACAAATAAGCAGGCTCTTCTAATAGTATTTTTCAGCTCTCTAATATTGCCTGGCCATTTATATTCGTATAATAATTCTAATACTTCATTAGATAATTTGGGCTTAGCTTGATTTAATTCTTGAGAAGTAGTTTGAAGAAAATGGTCTATAAATAACGATAGATCATTTTTCCTATTTCGTAAAGCAGGTACCTTAAGTATAAATTCACTTAACCTAAAGAACAAATCGTTACGAAAACCTACAGTTTCAGATTTATGAAGCAAGTTTTCATTTGTCGCTGCTATCACCCTTACATCAATTGGTATCTCTTTTGTTCCTCCAACTTTTCGAATAACTTTTTCTTGTAAAGCTCTTAATAAAGCCATTTGTGTGTCCAACGAAAGGTTTGCAATTTCATCCAAAAAAATTGTGCCTCCTTGTGCCAACTCAAAAAAACCTGTCTTTCCCGAAATAGCTCCAGTAAAAGAACCCTTTTCATGGCCAAATAACTCACTACCTGATAACTCATTAGAGATGCTACCACAATCTACTGCAATAAAAGGATGAGATTTTCTTTTACTCATGTTATGAACCATTCGTGCAATAGATTCCTTCCCTGTGCCTGTCTCCCCTTCTATTATAACTGTAAAATTTGTAGGTGCTACTTTCTGCACCAATTTTAGCATATAAACAGATTCCTTACTTTGACCTACTACAAAATTATCTGGTAAATGATCCCTATTATTCTCCTGCTTGACATTTTTTCTATTTTGCAATTCTTTGTTGGAAGAATTTAAGGCATCCTGCACAACCTGAAGCAATTCATCTGGATTAAGTGGCTTTTCCAAATAATTATAAGCACCTTTTCTTATTAATTTCACAATATTTTTAAGGTTCACTTCCTTACTCATAAAAATAATTTTAGAGGCAGGTTTAGAAATTAAAAGCCTATCATAAAATTCAGTTCCATCAATATCAGGTAGTCGATAGTCGCATAAAATTAAATCAAAATCATTTTCCTGGATTAAACGCAAGGCCTTATCCCCTCTATAAGTTGTTATTACGGTATAATTATTTTTAGTGAGGAAATTTTTAATTGTCTCACATGATGATAGCTGATAATCTACAATTAGTATGGTTTTCATATGGTTTATTTCTAAGGTTTTAATTATTTTTTCTACAACCACTCTTCATATTATACTCAGTTCAAAAGTTATTTAGTATGAAATAGCTGATGCAGTAGGGTTCTTGTTAATGTTAATCCGAAATAATTTAAAAATCGATTAATGGTTCGTTGTTGATTATGCTATCAAAATTACATAGTAGAAAGCCACAGACTGTTACATTAATTTATAATAAGGTTACAAATTTTGCCCAGCTGTTACATTTTAATGGATGCATCATTTATGGTGTAAAAAATTATATTTAAAACTCAACTTAATATATAAAACAAATTGGCGTGGCATTAATCATGAGAGAAGATGGCAAATCCTACATATTAGGCCTTGTTCTTATTAAAAAAATAGCTTGAGTATATCATTTAGAATCCATTTCCTCAGGCAGCTGACGGCTGAATTTACCAACACTTCAGAAGGAAAAGCGTGCTATTTAAGGCCTTCTCGGGATGGAAATAGTAAATGACTAAATCAGAAAATTTTTTAAAAAACCAATATAATACCTTGACTTCTATTTATAATGGGCGTCCCTGGCCACAACAGGATTGAGGACCCCTTGGTCGGATACCTGAATTTTAAATTAACATGAAGATAGCTAAAGACAATTCTTCATTCACATCTTGTTGCAAATGATACCAAAACTGTGGGTTATCTGTTATTACTCGGTAAACATTGACAGTTACAACTCCAAAAATTACGTGCGAAATAAATAATGCGAAAAAATAGTGGCTTAAAGAAATATCAGGTGCATTCTCATGAACGAAAATATAAGATCTCCAAACTATAATGGCAATAATACCACTTAAAGAGCCCACTATATTTGAGTCAATCCAATTAATTGTAAATACACCCCAATTCCAGAGTAAAAAGTAAGATAAACTAAATAATACTCCTACAAATGTATGACTTATGGCCCCCGTTATAAGCATTTTAGTTTTATCTTCCTTAGCTTCAACATGGTTTCCCGTAACCATGGCTCCAAGGATATGGACAACTTGCGTATTGCGGCCAGTAATATTACTATATAAATACATTGTTGCCGTCATAACTATTGTACCTGCTATACCTGCAAGGATTGTGAGTAAAAAATTAGATAATTCCATAGTTTAGGTTTGTATTATTCTTTTTACAGCTGTTGACTTTTAATATTTAAAAATTAAATGAGAAATGAGACCCTTTACTTTTTACAAAGCGAAATTCGGTCATTTTTACATTCACGAAGATATAGGTACTGCTATACTTGAGCCTTACAAGTAATACGAATAATCTTGTAATTATTCTGCACCACTAAACCTAATTATGGAATGGTTTTGGACAATAGTTTCTTAAAGGATTAAGAAATATAAATTTTAAATGATTACAATTTTGATCAAACATTAAAGGATAAATTATGAAAAACTCAATGTCTACTTTAGAATTAAACAATGCCTTAGAATCTATAAAAAAATTTTGTATTAGTACAGAGGCTGGTATAGCCGTAGCAGAAAGTGTTACCTCTGGATTATTACAGAATATGCTGGGATCTACTGAAGAAGCATCACGCTTTTTTGAAGGAGGAATTACCACCTACAACTGTATACAAAAAATGGATCACTTACTTATTCCCTACTCTGAATGTTCCCCATGTAAAGGAATAGCATTAGAAATAGCGAATAAAATGGCTATTGGAATATGCGATGCTTTTAATACAAATATTGGTTTAAGCTTAACTGGTTATGCCTCCCCCATTCCTGAATTAGAAATATATGATTTATTTGCTTATGGTGCCATTGCGCATAATGGAAAGATTATTTTCTCAGAAAAACTTAAAACCATAAAAGAGAATCCCGAAGAGATAAAAATTGATTATTGTATTCAATTGCTAGTGGCGTGCTCCAACTCCTTAGAAAAATCAGATGATGATATTCAGAATAAGAATTTGAAATTTTTTCTTTCTTGAAAAATTCATAAAAAATTGAAATTGATTATTGAAAAAAATGTTACACATATGTTACAGAATGTAACGATTTGAGCCCATTTTATAAAGCATATTTTATAAATTTTACGCTGATTGTCACTTATAAAATTTATTTCCGACTATAAAAATGATTAAATTTTAAATTGATATGGCATGTATATAAAGGTACTAACCTTATCAATAACTGAAGTACAATGTAAAAATCTATTTATTCTCTCAAATGAGTAAATATAGACTTAAAACATCAAAGTAGTAAACAATATCTTATTAATAATATGGCAGATTAAATTTAAGTGTGTCAATCCTTTTCAGGATTCGGTCACAACTGAAAAATGTGCTAATATTAATAACTTATTTGAGGATGTTAATGTAAAAGAACGGGCTTTATCAGCTATAAACCCCAGATTGTTCGCTGAATTTATTGAGTGGAGATTTTTAAAAATAGAAAACAATATATAGATACAATCACTGAAAAATCGGATACGATGAATTTATATTCGGTTATATGTTTGACTCTTAGGTAACTAATGTGAGATAATTTGCAAAAAAAATGCTCTGCAAGAGTTAATCTCACAGAACATTTAAAAAAGAACTAATCAATTGACTTATTATAATCTGCCTGAATTAGAAGTAGACGATGAATGAATCGCAGATCTACCAGTACCAGCTTCTCTATCAATACCGTAATATTCATTTACCTCATTAATAAATTCTCTTTGAGGTCCTTTAGGCCAATTATCTTTATCGAAACCAGGAGAATTTTCTAATCTGTCCTTATCGATATCCAGAGTTAGTACCTCTTCACGATCAGAATGAAAAATAAAAGATTGAAAAGGTATAGCAAAATATTTACTATCGAGGTTCAAAAAACCAGTATCTACAGATAACACTAAATAGGCAACTTCACCTCGTTCAGTATCAAGCATTATATCCTTTATTGTACCTATTTTCTCATCTCTTAATGATATCACTTTAGAATCAACAATAGATGATGAGGATAAAATTAAATCTTTAAATTCGTTATTCATGGTATTTATAATTTAAAAGTTAAACAATTATTTAATACCATAATTCCAAGTTTGATGCCAAGCCACAACCGTCACATTTACCTGAAAGCATAATCTTGAAATTATTATACCCGATAATTACTCAATCGAAGTTCATTAAGAATAATCAGTCATTTTCATAATAAAATACTAGTAATCAATAAGATATTATAAGGAAATATAAATAGCTTTAATTCAGTCATCAAAAATCCGCTCCTTCTTTTATTCAAGTCATCGCAGTTTTGCCATGCAAAGGCTGGTCAGCCTCTGGCTGAGAACTGAACCTCAAGGGAGATAACAAGTTTTAGCTATATTTGAAAATAGCGGTAAAGCTAGTGCTATTCTACTGAAATAAATCTGTGAGGCTGTCCCATCGAGGGGACTATAGGGGTGTTATTTGTGGACATATTTGAATTATCTGTTGACAAAACTAAGTCTTGTTATGTAGTAAAAAAATAAATAAATATTAGCCTTTTCTTTAAAGTTTAAAAAGCCTCTGCATTAAAATTTTTAAGATGGCATAACAAAAAAAGACTTAATCCAAGTTATCGACAATAATCACCTAATAACTGAAGATGAGAAAAAAGCTAGTTTAGAAGAGTTAACTGACATCACTTCAGAAATAAAACCAAATAAAAATACATCTTAAATAATTTATCCTTTGTTTTTATAATTCCTAAAGTAAAAACTGTAACAACTAGCATCATTACTTCCAGTAATTTAGTATTTAACTAAACAGCAACATTTCTAGCTTTTTATTAATTATAAATATACTAAACAATGAGTACTAAGGGAAGTAAGCCAGCGCAAAGCCAGAAAAAGCAACCAGGCAAAGAGCATAAAATGACTCCCAAACCGGAGGCGATAAGCTCCGATTATAAGGGAAGTGACAAATTAAAAGGTAAAGTAGCCATAATAACTGGGGGTGATAGTGGCATCGGAAGAGCAGTTGCCATAGCTTTTGCGCTAGAAGGTGCAAAAGTTATGATCTCTTATTTAAATGAAGATAAAGATGCAAAGGAGACGCGCGAATTTATCCTTGAACAAGGTGGAGAAGCTAAGATCTTATCAGGAAATTTGAGAAAAGAAGCCGCTTGTAAAAAATTGGTGGAAAAGACAATTAGCGAATTTGGGAAACTTGATATTCTGGTAAATAATGCAGCTCAACAGTTTCCGCAGGATAGTTTAGAAGATATTACTGAGGAACAATTAAAAAAGACTTTTGAAACCAATATATTTTCTCAGTTTTTTGTAACTAAGGCAGCCCTTCCTCATCTAAAAAAGGGGGCTTCCATAATTAATAGCTCCTCTGTAACTGCCTATAGAGGAAGTAAGCATTTAATTGACTATGCTGCCACAAAAGGGGCTATTGTTGCATTTACTCGATCACTTTCTACTAACCTAGCGGAAAAGGGCATAAGGGTAAATGGTGTAGCTCCCGGCCCAATTTGGACTCCTTTAATACCTTCCACATTTTCAAAAGAACATGTGAAAGATTTTGGAAAGAAAGTTCCTATGGGCAGACCAGGAGAACCAGAAGAAGTTGCCCCAAGCTATGTTTTCCTCGCATCGGATGATTCAAGTTACATTACAGGACAATTCCTACATCCAAACGGAGGGGAAATTATTAACACATAAACAATTAAATACAAATAATATGAAAAATTCAGAATCGAAAATTAAAAAATCAACCTCAATTATTCCCGGACATGATTCTAAAAAGAAGAAGAGTGATGATAAGCAGGATGAAAAAGATGAAAAAAATAAGGATTCTATAGATAAGGGTGCTGGAGATGATGGTAAGAATAAGAAAAAAGACGTAGAAAAAGAGGAAAAAGGCATGGGTAGAAGCGATAAAGCTAAAAGGAAGCCCAGTGATGAAGGTGATACAATTAAAGACAAGAAATAAAAGTATTCTTAAAATAGGTAGTTAATAGCTACCTATTTTACCTTATTAAACGATTGCCGTTCTTAAACCGGTCTACGCGATTGAAATGCTGAAATTTTATTTTGATTAACTGGGATAAGCAAAGATTCATATAATTGATAGTATTCATCTGCCACTCTATCAGCTGTAAATTGCTTAGATCTCTTAATAGCTTTCTCGGCCATTTCATTTCTAAACGTCTCATCCCTAATTAATAATTGAATGACTAACTTTGCCTGATCAGCATCTTATGGATCAAAATATAAAGCAGCATCTCCCCATATTTCAACTAGCGCAGGCATATTGGCTAAAACTAAAGTACATCCAGCTCTGGCTGCCTCAAGAACCACCAGATTAAATGGTTCGTATTTTGAAGGCATCACACCTATTTTTCTTGCTGAGACATCCCACTTTAATAAAATATGGCCCAAAGGCCTTTAAATCCTTATGTGGGAATTCACTAAGAAAAACAGAAAGCAATAAGGAATTAACCCGGTTGCACTTATCTTGAACTATGGCAAGATTCACATCAATCTCACAGTGACTCCACTTTTAGCCACTGGGAAACAGAACAAGATTTGAATAATTACCGACATTCTGAAACTTTCGCTAAGATTTGGCCTGCAACTAAGGCCTTGTTCAGTGACAAGCCTGTAGCGTTTTTACATAAGCAGGTAATATAATCCTTCAGATTTAATTAATCAATTATTAATATCATATTAATCAGCAACTTACTCATCTGATAGGGGCAGTATTTAGCTTTAATGTTCTTTAAAAGCTTTAAAATGCCCATACTAACTAATTTTTTTTATTACCAAAGTTGATTAATTTTAAATAAATAGATATTTTTACGCTTATTAAACAACTTTATTGTGTTACTGAAACACAGAAGAAATTTAATATTACAATTGATGTAAACCGGCCATATGGAAATTTTCTTCCAGTTTCCATTATTGAAAATCCGGTTCTAATCAACTGTTTAAGCTCTTAAAAACCAAACTAGTAGCTAGTTACATCGGTATTTGGCTCTTATTATCAATTAAATGCTCTTAACAATTTTATGAACAAACCTACTGGAGATCAAATTAAATGGTCATTTATATCTGGTGGTGGGGAAATGGGTGAGTTTACAAGGTCTTATAACTGGTCACAGTCAGTCATTGGCGATCCCCTTCAATGGCCTCAAAGTTTAAAATTGACCCTGTCAATGATTTTATCCTCACGGTTCCCCATGTTTTTATGGTGGGGTGAGGATTTAGTTCAATATTATAATGATGCTTTCAGACCAATTTTAGGCAATAAAGAAAAACACCCAAAAGCGCTGGGACAAAATGCGATTGACTGTTGGCCAGAATCGTGGGATACTATTAATCCTCTAATTCAAAAAGTAAGACTTAGGGGCGAAGCCACCTGGAGTGAAGATCAGTTAATTCCTATTTATAGAAATGGTAAAATTGAAGACGTTTACTGGACTTTCAGTTACAGTCCAATATTTTCACAAGAAATGAAGGTAGAAGGTGTTTTAGCAGTTTGCACTGATACAACCTCCAAAGTAAAAGCCAAACAAGCTATTGAAGAAAGTGAACAAAGGTTTAGGCTTTTAGCTGAAAGCGCAGATATCTTAATTGCTACAAGTGATGAGAATGGTAAGGCAGATTATTTCAATAAAGCCTGGATTGAATTTACCGGACGAACAATGCAGGAACTGATTGAACTAGGTTGGAAGGATTTACTCCATCCTGAGGATTTTGACAGGTTTACCAGCTCTTATGAGAAAGCCTACACTAATAAAGAAATTTTAGAAATTGAGCTTCGTTTACTAAATAAGTATAAAGAATACAGATGGCTATTAGCCAATATACCCCCACGTTTTGATCTCAAAGGTGAGTTTAAAGGATATGTAAGTACTTGCCTGGATATTACGGACCGAAAAATTGCAGTAAAGGAGCTTATGGAGAGTGAGCAAAAGTTAATAAGTATAGTTGAAAATGCACCTTTTCCCATTGGAGTTTATGTAGGAAAGAATATGCAAATAACCCTGGCAAACAAGTCTATTATGGATGTATGGGGAAAAGGATATGGAGTTATCGGTAAAACTTATTTTGAAACTTTGCCTGAACTGAAAAATCAGGATGTATACCAAAAGCTTAGTGACGTATATGAAACAGGAGTACCGTTTCAAGCTAACAATCAGAAATTATATTTGAAAGTGGATGATAAATTGAAAGAACATTATTTCAATTATAGCTTTACACCACTTTATGACGCTAAGGGTAAAGTGTACGGTATATTAAATACAGCAGCGGATGTTACCGACATCAACTTTGCCAACCGAAAAGTGCAGGAAAGTGAAAAACATCTTAAAAATACCATTTTAACAGCTCCTGTAGCAATTTGTATTCTTACCGGTAAAGACTTTTCAGTTGAGTTGGCCAATGAAAGAATGTTTGAAATTTGGGGTATCAAATCAGATAACGTATTAAATAAACCCATTTTCACAGTTCTTCCAGAAGCTAAAGATCAGGGTCTTGAAGAACTATTAGAAAAAGTTTTAACCAGCGGCCAAACAGTGTATAGATAGAATGTGCCCATCAACTTACCAAGAAATGGAAAACTTGAAACGGTATATCTTGATTTTGTATATCAGGCACATAAAACTATAGAAGGAGATGTTGAAAGTATTATGGCAATTGCAACAGATGTAACACCCCAGGTTAAAATGCGACAGAAAATTGAGAAGGTTGTAAGCCTACGAACCAAGGAGCTTGCAGAAGCCAATAGCAATTTACAAAAATCTAATTTAGAATTAGCGCAATTTGCTCATATTGCCTCACATGATTTGCAGGAGCCACTTCGTAAAATAACAATTTTCACAGAAATGCTTGAAAAGAACATTGGCCACTTAATAAATAATGAAACGGTAAATTTCATTAGCAAAATCAGGAGTTCCTCCAAGCGTATGCATAATATGATCAATGACATTCTCACCTATTCTGAATTAAAAAATCAAACTAAAGCATTTACCACTACAGATTTACACGGAATTTTAGAGAAATCTTTAATCGATTATGAGCTATTGATTGAGCAAAAGAAAGCAATAGTTAAATATGATAAACTTCCTGTAATCAATGCAGTTCCTATGCAAATGACACAGTTATTTGGAAATTTAATAAATAACTCTTTGAAATTTAGTGATAAAAGCAGACCTCTCATCTTAACAATCACCGTTGCTGATATAGACTTAAAGGAAATTAAAGATCTTGAATTGGATACCAACAAACGTTATATTCAATTATCATTTGAGGATAATGGAATTGGTTTCCCAGAAGAATTTAAAGGTCAGATTTTTAATATTTTCAACCGACTCCATAAAAAAACAGATTACTCCGGGACGGGCATTGGATTAGCCATTTGTAAAAGAATAGTACAAAATCATTTAGGCATTATTAATGCTGATGGCAGTTCTGAAAAAGGAGCTAAATTTAATGTTATCCTTCCCATAGATTAAATGCTCATAACAATTTATAAACTATCCAATCAATTAATCCATATTATTACCTTACAAAAAAAATAATTTTATTGAGACTGCTCATTGTTTTCAAATCTTAAAAATTACCTCCGCAAAAACCTTTAAACCTATTTTGTGATTTAAGTTATTATAATTATTTTATTAGTGCTGAAATTGTTAAATTTAGTTATATAAATAATTATCTTTCATTTAACTTAACATATTATTTACCGTTGTAGATAAGGATGAGACTATTATATTTCATTGCAATTTAGGAATAGCACCTTATATATTTAGTAGTAAGGATTTACTCCCCTACTTTTGAAAGGGTTCTGTGTACTTTTTTATCCTCATTTGACAGGAATTTTCTAACACAACAATTATGCGATCATCATTCCGACTTTTCGTAATTGGAGCCTCCGCAGGGGGAAACACTGCTTTAACGCATGCCTTAAGTAATATTTCGGCTGATATTAATGCTGCCTTTATAGTTGTTGTTCATTCAACATATCAGGCCACCTCATCTCTTGCTCAAAATTTAGAAAATAAAATAGACTTAAAAGTTATTGAGGCCTCTAATAATTTATCGATTGACTCCGGAGCAGTTTACATATCGGTGCCGGGCTGTCACCTCGTTGTAAACAATGGGAAATTAAATTTAAGTTATGGCCCCAGAGAGAATTTATGCAGGCCTTCTATTGATACCTTATTCAGATCTGCAGCAGTTGCCTATTCCCACCAATGTGTAGGTGTTTTACTTTCCGGCAGATTAAATGATGGAACCGTTGGGTTGGAATCAATTAAAGCATGTGGAGGACTTACTATAATACAAAACCCGGAAACAGCAGAATATAAAGGAATGCCTCTCTATGCTCAGGAGCATATGGATGTGGACTATACGTTGGAATTAGAAGAAATGTCTAAAGCCTTTGAAAATATTGCTTATTCAGAATTACCACAGGCAACTGAGGTACCTGCTTATTTAATAAAAGAGAACGCAATTGCCTCTAATCTTAATAGTGACATCAATATAACTGATGCACTAGGGGATCAGACCCCAGTTTCATGCCCTGAATGTAATGGGCCATTATGGAAATTAGATCACTTTAACACTACCAGGTACAGATGCCATATGGGTCATAGTTTTTCAGAAGAAGCATTAATTGAAGGTAAGAATGGTGGAGTAGAAAAAGCGCTATGGGTTGCATTACGTATTCTTGAGGAAAAAAAAGTACTAATGTTAAAAATTATTGAAGATTATAAAAAACGAAATGCCAATTCACTGATACTATCTTATCAAGATAAACTGGATGAAATAGTAAAACATATTGATCAGTTACGAAAGGTAATGAATATTGAAAAGCCCTAAGGTGAACATATAGATAATTTGGCCAGAGTTGTAACCTTTAAAAATTAATTTATGAAGGAAAATAAGGAAGCAAATTTTATTGTAGGAGTAGGATTAAGTGAAGGAGGGCTGGATGCCCTCTCTAAGTTTCTCCGGTCTTTCAAAAAACTAGACCCAGATTTTTGCATAGTAGTAGTTATGCAAGTGAACTACCTAAGTAAGCAGGAGTATGATTCATTTTTAAAGGAGCAGAATAAATGGCCTATAGTGCCAATAGAAAAAGATATTCAATTACAACCCGGACAAATTTATGTGGCGGCTCCAAACAGTTACCTTCAATTTAAAAATAACCGATTAACTACTGTTAAACCCTCAAACAATACACCTATTGATGTTTTTTTTACTTCTTTAGCAAAAGAGAAAAAGGAGAAAGCAATTGGTATTATCCTTTCAGGCACGGGCAATGATGGCTCGCTAGGTATAGCATCTATAAAAGAAGAAAACGGCTATAAAATTGCTCAGATACCTCATACAGCTGAAGACGAATCAATGCCAACTAAAGCAATAGAGTCACAAAATATTGATTTAGTTTTACCTGTAGAACAAATGCACCGCGAAATAATGCATTATATAAACAACTATAAAATTGCTACGGATAGCAGTTTACCTCGCGATGGAATTGAAGGTATTTTTGAACTACTAGAAAAAAGGTCAGGCACAGATTTTTCCCAGTATAAACCGGCAACTATTATCAGAAGGGTAAATTATAGAATTGACAAATTAAAAGTCAATTCTCTGGCGGATTATAATGTACTCATCAAAAACGCTCCTCGGGAACTAGACATCTTATTCGAAACAGTATTGATAGGGGTTACGGAATTTTTTAGGGATGCTGATGCATTTACGGCTTTTGCAAATAATATGAAAGAGTTAATGCAACAGAAAGAACAGGGTGACACACTACGCATTTGGTGTGCCGGCTGTGCCTCAGGTGAGGAACCTTATTCTGTAGCAATGATGCTCCACGAAAAGATGGGTAGGGAAATTGTGAATTACGATATTCAGATTTTTGGTACTGACATTGATGAAAGAACGCTCAACTTTGCCAGAAAAGCAGTTTACAATAAAAACAGTTTAGGAAATCTTGATCCAAAGCTGGTTTCAAAGTATTTTGATAGAGTCGGAAATTTACATTATGAAATTAAGAAGAAGATTAAAGAGCATATTTTATTCACTAAACATGATATTACTAACGATCCGCCTTTTGTAAAACTGGATGCAGTAGTTTGTAGAAATTTGCTGATTTATTTTAACAACAACCTCCAAAAACAAATTTTCAGGATATTCCACTTCTCCCTCAAAAAAAACGGACATTTATTCTTGGGTAGTTCTGAAGCTGTACATATTGCAAATGAATTATTTACTAAAGTGGATGAACATAAATTATATAGAAAAACAGATACCGGAAAGGACTACAATTTAAAATTTTCGCATTTTAAAAATAAAAATGAAGTAAGCAATCCCCACAGCAAAAGTCATGAAACACGAGGTATGTCTGTTGTGGATATTGCAAAAGAGACTTTATATTATAAAAATGATAATCCTTTTGTAATAATTAATGAACAAGGCGAAATAAAGGAAGTTAACGGCAGCCTTAGGCTGTATATGGAAATAGGGCAAGGCACTATGAATGCAAATCTGCATAAAATGGTAAATACAGAACTGGTCACCTTTATTAAAGTGCTGCTAAGCCAGGTTAAAAAATATAATGTACCACAAAGCAGTCAAATCATAAAATTCAGATTATACGATAGTAACCATTATGTTAGAATAAAGATTATTCCGCTAATATATACGATTAATGAAAGTCAGTACTTTATAGTAGTATTTGAAAAAATCGTGCCAGGTGAAAATCACCTTCAAGCAAAAAAAGATTTGTCTACAGAGGAAGCTTCAAAATATCAAATACAAGAATTAGAAGATGAAGTAATTTCCTTAAAGAGACATTTTCAGGTATTTAGAGAGGAACTGGAAACTTCAAACGAGGAGCTTCAGGTGATGAATGAAGAATTACAATCCACTAATGAGGAATTGAAATCAGCTAATGAGGAAATGGTAACTTCTAATGAAGAATTACAGTGGGCCAATGAGGAGCTTAATTCTGTAAATCAGGATTTGTATTTAAGTAATGAGTCATTAAAACAAAAAGAAGAAGAGCTTAAAAAAGAAAGAAATATAAGCCGAAAAAATGAAATCATTTACCGATCCATGTCAGAAAACATCCCCAATGGTTCAATTGGTATATTAAATGAAAAATTAGAAATTGAATATTTGGTAGGCAAAGGGATAAAGCCATTTTCCGATAATCCTGATAATTTAATAGGCAAGCCATTTAGCAAAATGATCCCGCTTCAGAAGCAAGAATTTGCCAGGTTATCTGACATACTTTCTAATACTGTGCAAGGAGAAAGTGGTAATACTGAGTTTTACTATAACAATAATTATTATGATTTCTATGCAGCACTTATAAAACTACCTTCCGAGGATAAGAATAAAGTGCTATTTCTCATCCAGAATATAACACAAGCAAAAAAAGATAAACTTCAGGCAATGATGGCCATTGAAGCTGCTGAGCTGATTGTTTATGAATATAATTTCAAAACGAAGTCTTTTCAGCACAATGAGGCACTTTTAAATTTCTTTGAATTAGAGAAAGGTGAAATATTAGATATTGATATATTTGAGAATAAAATTCATCCTGAGGATATTGACCAGAAACAGCAAAAAAATAAAGAAGCACTTAAAAACGGCAGTCTTTCATATGAAACACGCATTATCTTAAAAAAAGGAATAAGGTGGATTCGGGTTTTTGGCAGAATTCTTTTTGATGAAAATAATAAGCCTGAATTAGAAGTAGCCACCTTAATGGATATTACAAAGGACAAATTATTATTGGAGCAGGTAAGGGAAAGTGAAGAAAGGTTTAAGTTAATTGCAGATAGTGCTCCGGTAATGATATGGAAGAGAAACAAGGATAAAACAGGAAGTTTCTTCAATAGGAAATGGCTGGAATTTACAGGTAATCTGGAAGGAAAGGAAATGGATACAGGTAGGCTGGAAAATGTTCATCCTGAGGATATTGATGAATTTGAATCTGTTTTTAATAGCAGCTATAAAAAAAGATCCTCGTACCTATTAGAATATCGGCTAAGGAGAAGCGATGGTGTGTTTCGGTGGATCATGGACCATGGAGTACCTGTTATTAATGAAAATAATTATTTTGAAGGTTTTATTGGTTCCTCAAATTGATATTACGGCACAGAAAGAATTTACAGCCGAACTAGAAAAACAGGTAGAAGAAAGGACAGCCGAGTTATTGAGATCCAATGAAGAGTTAATCAACCTCAATATTTCCCTTGAAGAGTACGCACATGTGGCCAGCCATGATCTGCAAGAGCCACTTAGGAAGATTACTACATTCATCTCTATACTGAAATCGAAAATTAATGATCCGGAAGCAACCACAAACTATTTAGCAAAGATCAATACCTCAGCACAACAAATGCGGCACCTGATAAAGGATATCCTTGAATACAGCCGATTGTCTGAGTCTGCCATGGTTATGGTAAATGTAGACCTCGAAAATCTAATCCAGGGCATTGAGAGTGATCTTGAATTAATGATCCTTGAGAAGAATGCAACCATTGACTGGAAAAAGCTGGGGGATATAAAGGCCAACAAAGTGCATATGCAGCAATTGTTTACCAATATTATTAAAAATGCATTGAAATATAATAATAATGAGACCCCTAAAATACTCATTACCTCTTCTGAAATAAAAGGTACTACAGTGCCTGCTTACTTTGCTGCAGATAAAGAGCTTGCATATAAGCGGATTAAGGTGAAGGATAATAGTATCGGCTTTGATGTGGAAAATAAAGAGATGATTTTTAAACCTTTTAAAAGATTGCATTCCAAGTCCTTATATGCCGGAACAGGAATAGGACTTTCTATATGTAGGAGGATTGCTGAAATCCATCAGGGATTTATAGATGTAGAAAGCGAGGAGGGAAAAGGAAGTACATTCATTATCTATATGCCTATTCATAAAAATTAAAATTCGAAGTGCTTTTTATAAATCAATAATAATTGATGCAAAAGAAATTAAATAGGGCCTGCTGATAAACAAAAAAAGGGTGCTTGGATTAAAATATGAGATAAATTTCTGAAATTGAGGACAACCAAGTGCAAGGAAAAATGCAAAAGTCCTCCAAAAAGCGTGCACCACGTAGTATATACACCAGTCAGTA